>MNZP01000164.1 GCA_001873675.1 Syntrophaceae bacterium CG2_30_49_12
TGAATAACGGAGTTTTCTCATTAATTTCAATGTGCCATGCATTAAAAAGGCTATTATAAAGAATTAATCCTATAATCTTGGCGCCTTTGTGCCTTTGTGGCAAGATACCTGAGTAGTTACCTAAATTGTATAGTATAGGAATTTGCATTTTTTCTTGAGTAAAATCAAGTAAATTGTGATAGGGGGAGGTGAACCGAGACTCATCAATCCTTTTGAGGGGAAAAAGGTGATTATTCGAAAATGTAAAAAACTCCCGGCTCTTGTCTTTTTGCTAAATATCTTCTTGTTAATTATTTTCATCGTGGCCGGCTGTGGGGGACACCGCGCCGCTTCCTATCCTCTCCATCGGACCACGAAAAAAGAACTGGCAAGGATGGGTTATACCATCCAGACCGGCGCCTTCTCAAAGGTCGGAAATGCTGCCCGAATGACAGAATCCCTGCGGGATAAAGGGTTGAATGCCTTCTATTTTGCCGCTCCCGAGAAGATCTACAAGGTTCGCTTCGGCAATTTTACGTCAAGAGAAGATGCAAGGAGGAAGGCGGAACATCTCGCATCGCAAGGAATCATTGATGAGTATTATATCGTCGCCCCCGGTGATTATACCATTGCAAAGGAAAAGGATACCGTGTATCTTAGGGAAGAGATTGTTAAGACGGCAAAGAGCTTTATCGGTGTCCCCTATCTCTGGGGCGGCTCTTCCCCGGATACAGGCTTTGATTGCAGTGGATTAACGATGGCTGTTTATCAGTTAAATGGCCTCGATCTTCCCCGCTTGTCGTCTGAACAGTACGAGGCTGGAACTCCCGTCTTGCAGGATAATTTGTTAAAGGGAGATCTGGTTTTTTTTGCGATTTCCAAAGGTAAAAAAGTCTCTCATATAGGTGTGTACACAGGTAAAGGCAGCTTTATTCATGCCCCGGGAAGGGGCAAGAAAATCCGTATGGACTCCCTCTCCGACAGTTACTTCCAGAAGCGATACACTGCCGGGATGTCTTATTTTTAGTAACATTTCTTGTAACTGTTCAGGTAGCCACAAAGGCACCAAGACACGAAGGATAGATATGAGTTTTTCCACTTTGTCTGAAAAGGAAGAATAATTATATGATCTTAGTGTCTTGGTGTCTTAGTGGCTGAATAGTCACCATTTCTTAAGTGCTGACTGTCATCATTACACCATTGGTCCAAAAGATATGGAAATAAAGAATCTGATCCTTACCGGGGGATGCGGCTTTATCGGCAGCAACTTCATCCGCTACCTGCTGGAGGCGCCGGACTTTACCGGAAGAATCATCAATGTGGACAAGCTGACCTATGCGGGAAATATCGAGAACTTAAGCGGTATCGGCGAGAGATACCCGGACAGATACATCTTTCAGAGGGCGGACATCTGTGACCTTGATCTGATGAGGGATATTTTTTTGCGTTACAACGTTGATGCTATCTGCCATTTTGCCGCCGAATCCCATGTTGACAGATCAATCAAACATCCGAAGGGTTTCATTCATACCAATGTCATTGGCACCTTCAACCTCCTCGAAATAGCAAGAACCAATGCGGAAAACTTTGTCCTCTTTCATCATATAAGCACCGACGAGGTATACGGCAGCCTTGGGCTGGAGGGATATTTTACCGAGGCCAGCCCCTACCGGCCCAACAGTCCCTACTCCGCCTCCAAGGCCGCTTCAGATCATCTCGTCCGGGCCTATCATAAAACCTACGGCCTGCCGACAACCATTTCCAACTGCTCCAATAACTACGGCCCCTACCAGTTTCCCGAAAAGCTGATTCCCCTGATCATCATCAATGCCATGCAGGGGAAGCCCCTCCCCGTTTATGGAGACGGGAAAAATGTGAGGGACTGGCTCTACGTCAGGGACCACTGTGAGGCCGTCTGGACGGTCATGCAAGCGGGAAGAAGGGGGGAGACGTATAATATCGGCGGCAACTCGGAGATGGAAAACATTGTCATTGTGGAGATGATCTGCGATCTCCTCGACGAGATCATACCGCCATCCACCGGACGCTCCCGGCGGGAGATGATCACCTTTGTTAAGGACAGGCCGGGGCACGACCGCAGATATGCCATTGATTTCAGTAAATTACGCGAGGAACTGCATTGGGACCCGCGGGAATCTTTTGCCTCCGGCCTGAGAAAGACCATCCTCTGGTATCTCGATAACGGGCCCTGGATTGACCGCGTGCAAAGCGGTGCTTATCAGACGTGGATCGCAGAACAATACGGCGAACCGGAAAGTTAAGGTATGCCCGGGGAGTTAAGACAATTCATCCTCTCTCAAATCAGAGAAAGGGGACCCGTTTCCTTTTCTCAATTTATGGAATGGTCTCTCTATCATCCGGAATACGGCTATTACCGCTCGGAAGGGGTGAAAATCGGAAGGGATGGTGATTACTATACGGCGCCCTGTGTCCATCCCCTCTTCGGACATCTTGTTGCCAAACAGCTCTTCCAAATGAGCGGGATCATGGGAGGGGAGACCTTCGACATCGTTGAAGCAGGGGGAGGTAGAGGTTTTCTCTGTGAAGATATCTTAAACTGGGCAAAGGTCAGCGCCCCCGTCTTTTACAGCCGTCTCAGATATCATATCTTAGAGCTGGCACCCCCTTTTTTAAGGGAGCAAAGGGAGAGACTCTCGGAACAGGAAAGAGAGGGGAAGGTTTTCTGGATAGATATTGAAGACCTGAAAAGGGGGAGGGGCCATATTCACGGCTGCTTCCTCGGGAATGAACTGATTGATGCGTTTCCTGTACACCGGGTGGTTTTTCACGAGGGAAGCTTAAAAGAAATCTATGTGGATGAGCAAAACGGCCGGTTTGAGGAGGTATACGGTAAACCGTCTGAGCCGGTGATTTTAACCTACTTTTCCTCCCTCGGGATCACTCTGGCGGAAGGGCAGAAGGCGGAAGTAAATCTGCGGGCCTTGGACTGGCTGGAAAGGGTGGGGCAATTCCTGGAGAAGGGGTTTGTCGTGACGATTGACTATGGCTATCCCGCTTCCGAACTCTACGCCCCCTGCCGTTCCCAGGGGACGATTATGTGTTATTTCCGTCATCAGGCATCGGAAAATCCCTACGAGAGAGTGGGAGGGCAGGATATAACCTCTCATGTCAATTTTACATCTCTTATACAAAAGGGAGAAGAGGTCGGTCTTGAGTTCACCGGTATTGTTCCACAGTACCGGTTTCTTATCGGACTGGGACTCCTTCAGGAAATGGAATCCGCGGGGAGAAAGATGTCCCACGTAGAGGGGCTGAAGATGAGACTCTCACTAAAGCATCTGATCGAGCCGGAGAGGGGACTGGGCGAAATTTTCAAGGTCTTGATCCAGCACAGGGGGATCGAGAAGCCTCAACTGGACGGCCTGAGGAGCCTCAGTTCAATTCCATTTTGGAGGTACGAAAAATGGACGAGGAACTGAAGGCGGCTGTAGAAAACTGGGAAAGAGAAAAACTTCTTCCCGCAGAAAAAAAACTACCCTCCCGGAAAGGGCGTTTTACTGCCGGTTCCGACATCGAGGTGGAGGCCCTTTATACCCCTCTGGATGTGGCGGATACTAACTATTTAGAAGATATAGGTTTTCCCGGAAGCTATCCCTATACGAGAGGAATCCAGCCGACCATGTACCGTGGACGGCTCTGGTCTATCCGCCAATATGCCGGCTTCGGCACGCCGGAGGAGAGCAACCGCCGCTTCCGTTTTCTGCTGGAACAGGGACAGACGGGGTTGAGCATTGCCTTCGACCTCCCCACCCAGATGGGTCTGGACTCTGATCACCCTATGGCGTACGGCGAGGTGGGAAGAGTAGGAGTCGCCATTGATTGTTTGCATGACATGGAGACGATGCTGAAAGACATCCCCTTAAACAAAGTCAGCGCCTCCATGACGATCAATGCCCCCACCGCCATCATCCTGGCGATGTACGTGGCCGTGGCCAGACGGCAGGGGGTGGCGCTGGCAAAGCTGACAGGCACGGTACAAAACGACATTCTGAAAGAATACATCGCCCGCGGCACTTACATCTTTCCCCCCAGACCTTCTCTGCGCCTTCTCGCCGACATTGCTATCTACTGCGTCCAGGAAATGCCCAGCTTCAATTTTATCAGCATCGGCGGCTACCATATCAGGGAAGCGGGGGCTGATGCCGTTCAGGAGGTAGGTTTTGCCTTCGCCAATGCTATCACCTATGTCGAGACCTTGATAGCCGCCGGCCTGAAAGTTGATCAATTTGCGCCCCGCATCTCCTGGATTTTTAACACACAGAACAACTTCATGGAAGAAGTCGCCAAGTATCGCGCTGCCCGCCGGCTGTGGGCCAGGATCATGCGGGAACGCTTCGGCGCCGAAGACCCCCGTTCCTGGATGTTCCGCACCCATGTCCAGGACGGCGGTTCTTCTCTCACCGCCCAGCAGCCGTTCAACAACCTGATCAGGGGAACCATCCACGCCCTGGCCACGGCGCTGGGAGGCGTCCAGTCCATGGCCATTTGTTCTTACGATGAGGCTCTGTCCATCCCCACCGAGGAATCCGCCACGCTTTCCGTAAGGATCCAGCAAATTATCGCCCATGAAAGCGGTGTGGCCGATACCATTGATCCCCTCGGCGGTTCTTACTATCTGGAAACGCTTACCAACAGGATGGAAGAGGAGATCAAGGCCTGTATCAAAAGGGTTGAAGAGGTGGGCGGGGCGGTGGCGGCTATTGAAAACGGATATATGAGCGGGCAGATAGAAGAAAACGCTTACCGACACCAGAAAGAAATAGAGAGCGGCGAAAAGATCGTTGTAGGTTTAAACAGCTTCATTACCGATCAGGAGCAGCCGATAAGAATCCAACCCGTTGACCACAAAGTTGAGAAGCAACAGGCGGCGCGTCTGAAAAAGCTCCGGGACGAACGAGACAACCGGCGTGTAAAGGAGGTCCTGTCCGGTGTGCAGGAAAAAGCCCGGGGCGATGCCAATCTGATGCCCGCTTTGATTGAAGCCGTAGAGGCCCAAGCCACGATCGGCGAAATATGCGACACTCTCCGGGATGTTTTTGGAGAATTTAGAGAAAATCAGGGAAGACAGTATTAGAGAACGTAACTGATAACAGTAGTCGGAGAGTTTAAATGGTTCATGCTATGCTAAATAGCGGCTTTTCGAGATCATATATTATTTCCGGTGAAGACGGCCTGATGGTGGTTGATGTGGGCAGTATCGGGACGGCGGAAGATGTGGCAGCGTATATCAATAATACTCCTGGTATGATGCTCCACGACGTGCGGTATATTGCGGCTACCCATTTTCACATTGATCACATCGGGGGAATCGGCCATTTTCTTTGCAAATGTCCACCGGAGACAAGGGTTCTCTTCCATCGTTTTGTGGAAGGTTATCTGGCGGGAACAAGGGAACTGTCCCTTATCAGGCACTGGTTCGTTGGTCTTGTGCCCGCATCTTTAGCCAGTGCCCGCTACATCAGGAGGTTTTCTCATCTGAAGTTTGAGAGTCTCTCCGGCATCCCCTTGCCTGGCCTGAGGAATATAGTGAAACTTCCCTATGAACACAATAAAATAGGTTACTTCGGTGATGGGAAGTCTGTCAGGTACAAAATCGGCTTTGATGATTGGGAGGTCATCGAGACCCCCGGCCATACGGAAGATTCGGTTTCGTTTTACAATGAATCTTCGGGAGAGTTGATCTGCGGTGACTTGATCGTGAACACGGAGAAAAACGGCAAGGGGAAGTTGAATCTCTTTCACTGGAGCAGAGAGGTTATTACAAAAACCTATCGTGACCTCTGTAACACCACTAACCCGAAAATAATCTATCCCGGTCATGGAGAGATCATCACGGGTGATGGGAATGCCCTCCTGACGGTTAAAGCCTTTACATAGCTTTTAAAAAAATGGTTCAAGGTTCAATGGTTTCATATTCTATTAACCCTTGAACCCTTGAACCTTTGAACCTTTGAACCCTTGAACCCTTGAACCCTTGAGAAATAATATTTTTGTTATCGGAACCGATACCGGGGTGGGAAAGACCGTACTATCCCTTTTACTGGTACAGTTTTTCTATGCAAAAGGTTATTCCCCTTTTTACCTCAAGCCCATCCAGACCGGGTGCAAAAATCCCTCGGATGTCAACAGCGATGCCGGCTTTATTTACAGGTATGTACGGCCTTTAAGAGGGAAAGACCCTGCCGAATCTGTCATTTACTGTTTTGAGAATCCCAAGGCGCCTTGGTTTGCCGCTCAGGACGAGGGAAGAAAGATAGATGTCAGGGTAATAAGGAAAGTTGTGGAAGAAAGGAGTTTGCTTTATTTTCCCGTGGTTCTGGAGGCGGCAGGAGGCTTGCTTGTGCCGGTCAGCGAAAAAATATTGATGGTAGATATAATCAGGATAACGGGTGCCAGACCGATTATTGCTGCCCGGCCCGGATTGGGGACGATCAATCATACCCTCCTTACCATCGAGGCTTTGAGGAAAAGACGAATAAGTCCGGCAGGTATTGTTTTCATCGCCTCCGCACAAGGGGACACATCGGAAGAGCCGGTTATGATACATGAAAATATGGAGGCTATCGAGAAGTTCTCCGGAATAAAAGTCGCGGGATTGATCGGCAAAATTAAGGATTTTTCAAATCCCGATCAGAGTTGTTATCAGCCCCTCGAGAGAATACCCGGTATTTTTTAATTGTGGAACCTATTGTTGAAGCGATACATTTAAAGAAGAGATTTGGTAACCTGGTGGCCGTTGATGATGTTTCTTTTGAGGTGTTTCCGGGAGAATGCTTCGGGATACTGGGACCTAACGGGGCAGGAAAGACATCCACCATCCGCATGATCTATGGCTTCTCGCCAATGACGGACGGCAGCCTTAAGGTTTTCGGCCTCGACATCTCACAGAATATGCGCGCCGGTAAAGCCCGTATCGGTGTCTGTCAGCAGGAAAACAACCTTGATCCTGACCTTACCGTACTGCAAAACCTGGAAGTTTTTGCCCGCTACTTTGATATTCCTCTTAGGGAGGCCCATGAGAGGGCTCGGAGTCTCCTCCAGTTTATGGCCCTCGACCACCGCCGGGAAACCAAGGCTATAGAACTGTCAGGAGGGATGATGCGGCGGTTGGTTCTGGCCCGGGCGCTCATCAATAATCCTGAACTCTTGATCCTCGATGAACCCACTACCGGCCTGGATCCCCAATCACGTCACCAGGTCTGGGAGAGTCTCGAACAGTTAAGAGCTGATGGTCTCACGATCCTCCTGACCACCCATTATATGGACGAGGCGTCCCGGCTATGTGATCGGCTGTTGATCATGGATGGGGGCCATATCCTGGTACAGGGGAAGCCTTCTGACCTTATCCAGGAATACATTGGTCATGGAATTATTGAGGTTAATGAACCGACCCCGACTCTGCGTTCGTATCTTCAAACCCTGAATCTGCAGTACGAGGACACAGGGCATCGTCTGATCATTTACTCTGAAGGCAGCGGCAGCCTGTACCAAGAAATAAGAAACAACTACTGCAAGGGAGGGTGTCTCATGCGTATGGCAACTCTCGAGGATGTCTTCTTAAAATTGACCGGAAGAGAACTTAAGGAATGAAGAAGCTGATTTTGACAGGGATTTCAAGACGTTTCATACGGGTATGGCAGAGGAACTTCACCGTCTATCGTCAGAACTGGAAGATCAGTTTTATTACCCCCATGCTGGAACCGCTTTTCTATCTCCTTGCCTTTGGGGTCGGCTTGAGCATGTTGGTGGGGAAGATACATTTTCAGGGCTACGAAATTTCCTATCCCCGTTTTATTGCTCCCGCATTGATTGCCATCAACATCATGAATACCGCCTTCTTTGAGAACACCTACAGTTCATTTGTGCGCATGTACTATCAAAAAACGTTCGATGCCATGATGGCAACTCCGCTGACCCTGGAAGAGATTATTACCGGAGAGATCATCTGGGGGGCCACCAAGGCTGTTATCGCCACCGCCATCATGCTCCTCGTAATCAGTTTATTCGGTCTTATCCGTTATCCCCATGGTCTCCTCGTCATTCCGCTGGCCTTCATCGGTGGGATTGCCTTTGGCTCCATCGGCATGTTCTTTACCGGCATTGTTCCACGGATCGAACAATTCAACTTGCCGGTATTTCTCTTCATTACACCCATGTTTCTCTTTTCCGGGACATTTTTCCCCATAAAGAATCTCCCCTTCTGGGCCCAGCATCTGGCCGTTTTCCTTCCCCTGACGCATCTTGTCAGAATGACCAGGTCCTTCAGCTTAGGGTTGCTCAATATGGAGATGTTGTGGGGGTTCGGCTATTTTGTAATCGTTTCTCTTATCTTCTTCCCTCTGGCAATTAACAGGATGCGCCGGCGACTAATTAAATGACAGTCTGTGGGGAAGAATGATCGGTAAAAGCCCATCTCCTGTATCCAGAACTCTATTTTGAAGAATCTATGTACTGAACAATTTTTTCCGCAACTGTTTTCACAACAGATTCAAACTTCTTTTCATCTTTCTCCAGCAGGGTCATCCTGAAACCGGGCATGGATGTAAGAAAAGAAGTCAGGGGTATGACGCAGATACCCGTGGAACCTAAGAGATAATAGACAAAACGCTTATCATACAGGATATTTTCACCCACCAGCTTTTCGACATATTGTTTAATATTGGGAAGTTCTATCGGCAGTGTCTGACTGTTGTCTAAGACCGCTTCGTTGAAGACCGCTGTCATGTAAAAGGCGCCGTTGCTCCTGTTAACAATGATATAAGGCACATCCTTGAGAATATTAAAGGCAGTGTTGGAAAGCCTTTCATAATGGCGGACACGTTCATCCAGATAATTCCGATACTCCGGATGGGTGAAGATCTTGGGGATCGCAATCTGTGGCAGTGTTGTGGAGCAAACCTCCGACATCTTCTGATTCAAAATGGCATCAATGTAACGGGCAAATACCTCATCCTTATCGGCATTATACACTTCCATCCACCCGCATCGGGCGCCGGGCCAGGGGAATTCCTTGGAAATCCCCTTCATGCTGATACCGGGCACATCTTCGATGATGTCTGAAAGGGGGACAGTTTTCTTCCCATTATATACGATATGTTGGTATGTTTCGTCGAAAACAAGGAAGAGGTCATATTTCCTGGCAATTTCCACAATCTGCCTGAGGATATCTTCTGGATAGACAAACCCCGTGGGATTGTCGGGATTGATGACCAGAATACCGACGATTGCCCTATGGCTTCTCACCTTCCGCTCCAGTTCACCAACATCCGGGCACCAATTGTTGTATGGGTTCATCCGGTAGGTATTGGGAGGAAAAGAGGCGTGGAGCACTTCCGCCAGTAAATGGGTCGAATAGGTCGGCTCCGGCATAATGATCCGTGCATCCACCCGGATGGAACTATATGCACGGGCAATTGCATCACCGAGACCGTTGAAAAAAATGATGTCTTCAGCGGTTATCTGGACCTTACCCCTTTTGTTGACACGTTCCACAAGAAACTCCCGGGTTTCTTGTATTCCTTTGGTGGGGGAATAGGCATAGGAAAAATCATCGTTCCTTAAGATATCGGACAGGGTTTCTTTCATCCATTCAGGGATTTTCTCTCCTTTCTGTATCGGATCGCCAATATTTTCCCAGTTAACTTCCACCCCGTATTCTTTCAGCCTGTCGGCCACGGAGACAATATTGCGTATCTCATAAACGAGTCCACTACCGGTTTTTGCAATGT
>MNZP01000003.1:0-6188 GCA_001873675.1 Syntrophaceae bacterium CG2_30_49_12
CCTTCCCCTACAAAACCTGTTCTTTACATTCAGGAATCGGGAGGGGTTCCCGAGCGGCCAAAGGGAGCAGACTGTAAATCTGCCGGTGTAGCCTTCGGAGGTTCGAATCCTCCCCCCTCCACCATGAGGATGGTACAGTGCCTTTTATTTGCTTGAGCGGGAGTAGCTCAGTGGCTAGAGCGTCAGCCTTCCAAGCTGAGGGTCGCGGGTTCGAATCCCGTTTCCCGCTCCATTAACTTAAGAGTATAGGAATTTCCATTTTAAATAACTTTAGGCACTTTAAACTTTGCTCACTTTAGACACTTAACTTAATCTGCCCACGTAGCTCAGTCGGTAGAGCACATCCTTGGTAAGGATGAGGTCACCAGTTCAATCCTGGTCGTGGGCTTTATCTTAGTAAAAGTTGGTTAATCATGAGAAATATCATTACCTTAGCCTGTACGGAATGTAAACAGAGAAATTACACCACAACAAAGAACAAACGGACTATGCAGAATCGTCTTGAATTGAGAAAATATTGCAAATTCTGCCGGGTCCACAAGATTCACAGGGAAACAAAGTAGTTTTACGGTAAGCATTACTTGGAGAATACCTGCGTCGTTGTGCGAAAAAAGGCCAGTAGCTCTAATGGATAGAGCGCCGGACTCCAAATCCGGACGTTGGGGGTTCGAGTCCCTCCTGGCCTGCCATTTATTTTTACCTGAAAATAGTTTAATTGGGTTATTCGATGAATAAATTAAGATTAATAGCAGAAAAGATAAAACAGTTCTTGAACGAGGCAAAGATTGAACTAAAGAAGGTGTCATGGCCGGCGCCAAAACAGGCTCTTGCCTCCACGGGAGTGGTCATTGTTGTTGTAATTATCGTTTCCATATTTCTCGGTATTGTTGATTTTGGCCTGACCAAAATAATTAAACTGGTTCTGGGTTAAATACATGGCTTTCAAGTGGTATGTTGTACATACATATTCCGGCTTTGAAAACAAAGTTAAGCTCTCTCTGCAGGAAAGAATAGAAACGATGGGTATGCAGGCGTACTTTTCGGATATTCTGATACCTGAAGAAGATATCGTAGAACTGGTTTCTGGTGAGAAAAAGACTTCCAAAAGAAAGTTTTTCCCCGGTTATATACTTGTCAGAATGGAAATGAATGACGATACATGGCATATCGTCAAGGATACTCCCAAAGTGACCGGTTTTATCGGTAGTAAGGATAAACCCTCTCCTATACCGGACAAAGATGTGGAAATACTGAAGACCAGAATAGAAGAAGGCACCTTAAAACCCAAGCCTAAATTCAAGTTCGAAGTTGGAGACCATATAAGGATAATAGACGGCCCATTTATAAACTTTGAAGGGGTTGTTGATGATGTTAAGGTTGAAAAGGGGAAGTTGAGGGTTATTGTTAGTATTTTTGGCAGACCAACACCGGTAGAGTTGGATTTTATACAGGTTGTTCAGAGTTGATGTAAGTAAGGAGATCATCATGGCAAAGAAGATTATTGCAAATATAAAACTTCAGATCAACGCAGGTAAAGCAACGCCGTCACCACCTATCGGCCCGGCTCTTGGTCAACATGGTGTTAATATCATGGAGTTCTGTAAAGCATACAATGCCATGACACAAAAGCAGGAAGGAACAGTTGTTCCCGTGGTTATAACTGTCTACGCCGACCGTTCCTTTACCTTTGTCACCAAAACACCGCCGGCTTCAGTGTTCCTAAAACAGGCAGCCAAAATCGCTAAGGGTTCCGGCGATCCTAAGAGAGAGAAGGTGGGAACGGTGACAAAAGAACAAATCAGGGAAATTGCTGAATTAAAATACAATGACCTGAATGCTGTTAATATGGAAGGTGCTATAAGAATCGTGGAGGGAACGGCAAAGTCCATGGGAATTGAAATAACGGAATAATTCCACTTTGAGGTCTTATCATGCATATAGGCAAGACTTTTTTAAAAGCTAAGGAAAAGATTGAGCAGGGGAAACGGTATCCCTTTAGGGAGGCTGTGGAACTGGTCGTAAGTACGGCAAGGGCAAAATTTGATGAAACCGTAGAGACGGCAATCAAATTGGGTGTAAATCCCCAGCATGCCGACCAAATGGTCAGAGGTAGTGTTGTTTTGCCTAATGGTCTGGGCAAATCGGTAAAGGTGCTGGTTTTTGCTAAGGGGGATAAGGAAAAGGAAGCTATGGAAGCAGGGGCCGATTTGGTCGGCTCTGACGACCTTATTGAAAAGATCAAAGGTGGATGGCTTGAGTTTGACAGGGCGATTGCCACCCCGGATATGATGGGCAGTGTGGGGAAATTAGGTAAAATATTAGGCCCCAGAGGGTTAATGCCGAATCCAAAGGTAGGCACAGTTACCTTTGATGTAGAAAAGGCTGTCAAAGAACTCAAGGCCGGCAGGATCGAGTTCCGGGTGGAAAAGGCAGGAATTGTACATTGTCCTGTGGGAAAAGTTTCCTTTGGAGCGGAGAAGTTACAGGAAAATATCGTTGCCCTTGTAGAGGCGATTATTAAGTTGAAACCGGCATCAAGTAAAGGGATCTATCTTAAAAATATTTCGCTTTCCAGCACTATGGGTCCCGGTGTCAGGGTTGATCCTCTGGATGTAAAAAATATTTAAAGTGAAGGGAGGCTAAGAGATTGGATCGCAGTACAAAAGAGCGAGTTGTTGTAGAACTCCAAGAAAAGATTAAAGATCTCAGGTTAGCAATTCTTGCTAATTACAGGAACCTGACTGTTGAGAAAATGACTGCTTTGAGAAATGCCCTGCGTAAAACCAACACCAACTTAATGGTAGTTAAAAATACACTTCTGAGAATTGCCTCGAAGGATACGAATTTTCATGAGTTAGAAGAGTATTTCAAGGGACCATTGACTATTGCCTTAAGTCATGACGACGTTGTTGAACCAACCAAATTGTTGGTTGACTTTGCCAAGAAAAATGCCGAGCTTGAAATTAAGGCAGGAATGCTTACGGGAAAGATCTTAAGTAAAGAACAGATCATTGTGTTGGCCGAATTGCCGGGGCGAGAAGTCCTCTTGGGGAAACTCCTATCTGTTCTGGTGGGAGTTCATAGGGTACTGGTTAGTGTGCTTAGTGGTGTTCCGAGAAGCTTAGTTTGTGTTCTCGACGCTTATCGAGCAAAAAAAGAATCGGGAAACTAAAACATTCAGGAAAGGATGAGAAAAATGGCAACGGGGATAGCAAAAGAGGATGTTGTAAAGTTTATCGAAGGAATGACGGTTCTCGAGCTTGCAGAGCTCGTCAAGGAACTGGAAACAAAATTTGGCGTGTCTGCAGCCACACCGGTGGCTGTATCAGCGGTTGCCCCAGGCTCTGAACAGGCAGCGCAGGTTGAAGAACAGACAGAATTTGACACTATCCTGACGGGATTTGGTGACCAGAAGATTCAGGTAATTAAGGTCATCAGGGCGATAACAGGTTTAGGGCTTAAAGAAGCAAAGGATCTGGTAGATGGGGTGCCAAAGCCTATAAAAGAAGGTATCTCGAAAGGAGAGGCATCTGATATCAAGAAAAAGATAGAAGAGGTCGGGGGAACCGTGGAGATTAAGTAGCCACGACCGGAGGGACGCGCTCCGTCGCGTCCGTTTCCTTCGGCCACGACGAAGCGTGGCCCTCTTTATATTAATTCACCATGAAAGGTGATGCTATGGGCAAGTTTAGAGAAAATTTTGGCCGTATCAAGAAAACCATGGATATCCCCAATCTTATTGATATCCAGATCGAGTCCTACAAGAAGCTTCTCCAAAAAGATGTGGACCCGGATAAGAGGGGTAACTTTGGTCTTCAAGGTGCGTTTAAAAGTGTTTTTCCCATTTCCGATTTCAGTGGCAGATGTTCCCTTGAATTTGTCAGTTACAAGATAAAAAATGCCCGATACGATGTAAAGGAATGCATCCAGAAGGGGATGACTTATGCTGCTCCCGTAAAAATTGTGGTGAGGCTTATTGTCTTCGATACCGATCGAGTTTCAGATCAGAAATCGGTCCGGGATATCAAGGAGCAGGAGATTTACTTTGGTGAGATTCCTTTGATGACGGATAATGGTTCGTTCATCGTGAATGGGACGGAACGTGTTATCGTCAGCCAACTTCACAGATCTCCTGGTATCTTCTTCGATCATGATAAGGGGAAAACGCTTGCCGGTGGAAAACTCATCTATTCAGCAAGGATTATCCCCATCAGGGGTTCTTGGCTTGATCTTGAATTTGATTCTAAGGATATCCTCTATGTCAGGATAGACAGGCGAAGGAAGATGCCGGTCACGATACTGTTGAAGGCCATGGGGAATACAACGGAATTTTTGCTGAATTACTTTTATAACATTGAAAAGGTGTTTTTAGAGGATGGCCGACTCTATAGGGCAGTTGATGATTCTTTAATTGGCGAAAAGGCGCCGACCGATATCATCGCTATGGCAAGCGGTGAAGCCATTGTCAGGAAGGGGAAAAAGATCAGCCCAAAAATCTTAAAGAAGATGACGGAACTGAATATCGATCGGATACCCCTTGACGACCTTGATATAGTAGGGAAAATTTTCTCTGCAGATGTTAGCGATCCGAAAACCGGCGAGATACTGTTGAGATGTAATGAGGAATTAACACTGGAAGGTTTGGAACTTATCCGTGAAAATGGTATCCGTGAGTTCTACTTTATCCGTCTTGACGAGGACAGAGGCAACGCCTCTATCAGAGACACCCTGCTTTCCGAGCAGATTGAAAACGAAGCAGAGGCGATTATAGAGATCTACAGAAGGCTCCGACCGGGTAACCCTCCTACGCTGGAGATGGCGCAAAAGTTTCTCAACAGTTTGTTTTTCGAAAACGAGACTTACGATCTCTCTGATGTGGGAAGAGCGAGGATGAATTACAAACTTCGCCTCGATGTATCTACAGATGTAACGGTTTTACGAAACAAGGACATCCTGGCGGGGGTCAAATATTTGATTGATTTAAAAAATGGGGCGGGTGATTGTAGCATAGATGATATCGACCACTTAGGTAACAGACGGGTTAGATCCGTGGGAGAACTTGTCGAAAACCAGTATCGGATAGGTTTGGTGAGAATGGAGCGGGCTATTAAGGAGAAGATGAGTCTCCAGGATATTGAAACCTTGATGCCTCATGATCTCATCAATGCCAAACCGGTTTCTGCCGTGGTGAATGAGTTTTTCGGAAGCAGTCAACTTTCACAGTTTATGGATCAAACCAACCCACTTTCTGAAATTACCCATAAACGGAGACTGTCAGCGCTTGGTCCCGGTGGCCTCACCCGCGAGAGGGCAGGATTTGAGGTACGAGATGTCCATCCTACTCATTATGGCCGCATCTGTCCTGTGGAAACACCGGAAGGCCCCAATATCGGACTGATTGTTTCTCTTTCCACTTATGCGAGGGTGAATGAGTTTGGCTTTATAGAAACTCCTTACAGAATTGTGGAAAATGGAAGAGTAATTGATGATATCCGCTACCTTACCGCTATGGAGGAAGAAAACCTGATTGTTGCTCCAGCCGACAGTCCACTCGATGCAAATGGACGGTTTGTGGGAGAGCTTATTTCCGCAAGGAAAGGTGATGATTTTCTTTCTGTTGTACCGGAAGAGATAAATATGATGGATGTGTCGCCCAATCAGTTAGTCAGCGTTGCGGCCGCCTTGATTCCCTTCCTGGAACATGATGACGCCAATCGTGCCCTTATGGGTTCTAATATGCAGAGACAGGCGGTTCCCCTTCTTAAACCCGAGGCTCCCCTTGTGGGTACGGGTATGGAATCCGTTGTCGCCAGGGATTCAGGCGCCGTTGTCGTGGCAAGGCGGTCCGGGATTGTGGTGAGTGTTGATGCGGGAAGGATCGTAATAAGTTGTGACGGCGCCGAAAACGACGAGTTAGATACGGGTGTTGATATATATAATCTGGCGAAGTACCAGCGTTCAAATCAGGATACCTGTTTCAACCAAAAACCGATCGTAGATGTTGGAGACCGGGTAAAGAGGAAAGATATCATCGCCGATGGCTCTGCCACCGATATGGGGGAACTGGCCCTGGGAAGAAATGTGCTTGTTGCCTTTATGTCATGGGGGGGATACAATTATGAAGATTCTATACTGGTCAGTGAAAGAATTATAAAGGATGACGTCTATACCTCTATCCATATTGAGGA
>MNZP01000003.1:6211-16148 GCA_001873675.1 Syntrophaceae bacterium CG2_30_49_12
CCCAATGTGGGAGAAGAAGCCCTGAGAAATCTTGATGAGGCCGGCATAGTCCGCATGGGTGTGGCGATAAAACCCGGTGATATCCTGGTGGGGAAAATTACCCCTAAGGGTGAAACTCAGTTATCCCCGGAAGAAAAACTCCTTCGGGCCATCTTTGGTGAAAAGGCAAGCGATGTCCGCGATACTTCCCTCCGGGTTCCTCCTGGTGTTGAAGGTACCGTGATAGAAGCCAAGGTATTTACCCGGAAAGGAGTGGAAAGGGATCTACGGTTACAGACGATTGAAGATTTGACCATCTCGCAACTCGCCAAAAACAGAGATGATGAAACAAGAATTGTCACCGAGAATGTAAGAAGTAATATATCCGCGATGTTCATAGGGAAGATATCTGCATCAAAGTTGGCCGATCCTAAAAAGAAAAAGATATTACTGAAAAAGGGGGAAGCCATTATGGAAGATCTCCTTGAGAAAATACCGTTTAGCCTGTGGAAAGATATATCACTTGAAAATAACGAAGTCACAGAGAGAAAGATTGCATCCCTACTTGCGAATCTTGAGCGTAAGATAGAATTTATCAAGGCTTTTTTTGAAGAAAAGATCGAAAAACTGAAGGCCGGCGACGAACTCCCGCCAGGGGTAATCAAAATGGTCAAGGTTTATATCGCCATCAAGAGGAAGCTTTCCGTGGGTGATAAAATGGCAGGCCGTCACGGCAACAAGGGAGTGTTATCCAGAATACTTCCCGAGGAAGATATGCCGTATTTTAAAGATGGCACTCCCGTAGATATTATCTTGAATCCCCTCGGTGTTCCATCCAGGATGAATGTGGGACAGATCCTCGAAACGCACCTCGGGTGGGCGGCAAAAAGGCTGGGAGAAAAGATCAATACTTTACTGGAGAAGCATTGCAGTATCGACCATTTGAAGAGGGGAATAAAAGAGGTTTATTCTTCCCCTGAATTTGATCGCTTTGTTGACGGGGCCACCGAAGAGGAAATTAAACGATTCCTTGGTCGGCTAAAAAGGGGAATCCCGGTCGCAGTGCCGGTTTTTGATGGTCCCGATGAAAGTCAGATTCGACAGATGTTTAAAATTGCCAATCTTCCGGAGACAGGACAGACTACCCTGTTCGATGGAAGGACAGGTGAGCCGTTTGATCAGGAAATCACCGTAGGCATGATTTACATGTTAAAACTTCACCATCTTGTGGATAATAAGATTCATGCCAGATCAATAGGGCCATATTCTCTGGTGACACAGCAACCTCTCGGTGGAAAAGCACAGTTTGGCGGTCAGAGACTTGGCGAGATGGAGGTCTGGGCCATGGAGGCATATGGAGCTGCTTACTCGCTACAAGAGTTTCTTACCGTTAAGTCTGATGACGTAGCAGGAAGAACAAGGGTATATGAAGCCATTGTAAAAGGTGAGCATACCCTGGAACCAGGTCTGCCGGAATCCTTTAATGTGCTGGTAAAGGAGTTACAGGGCCTTTCTCTCGATGTGGAACTGGTTGAAGAAGAGTAGCTTTGAGAAGTTCAAAGTTCAAGGTTCACGGTTCAAAGTTCAGGGTTCAGAGTTCAAGGTTCACGGTTCAAAGGTTAATTTAAACCCTGACCCCTGACCCCTGAGGAGGATATAGACGATGGAAGATGTTTTCAGTTATTTTGAGAAACCAAAAGATCCTATCAGGTTTAATGCCATTAAGATATCCATTGCCTCACCGGAAAAAATTCTCTCATGGTCGCATGGTGAGGTCAAAAAACCTGAGTCGATCAATTACCGTACTTTTAAGCCGGAAAGAGACGGTCTTTTCTGTGCTAAGATATTTGGTCCTGTTAAGGATTATGAGTGTCTCTGTGGTCGTTATAAACGGATGAAACACAGAGGCATAGTCTGTGAGAAATGTGGTGTTTCGGTTATACCTTCAAAGGTTCGCAGAGAGAGGATGGGTCACATTACTCTGGCCTCTCCGGTGGCCCATATCTGGTTTCTCAAGAGTCTTCCCAGCCGCATCGGCAATGTACTCGATTTAACCCTCAAGGAGCTGGAAAAGATACTTTATTTTGAATCCTGGATCGTCCTTGATCCGAAGAATACACCTCTTTCGAAAATGGAAATCCTTTCAGAGGAAGAATGCAATGAATGTAAAGAAAAATACGGTCATGATGCCTTTGAAGTCGGAATGGGGGCCGAGGCGATCAGAAGACTCCTTACAGAAATTAACTTGGATAAGCTGGACGAGGAACTTCGAACAGAGATAAAAACAGTTAATTCTGATGCTAAAAAGAAAAAGTTTATCAAAAGGCTAAAGGTAGTAGAATCTCTGAGGAAATCAGGGAACAAGCCGGAATGGATGATTCTTACCGTCCTGCCGGTTATTCCACCCGATTTACGGCCTCTTGTTCCCCTGGACGGTGGTCGCTTTGCCACATCAGACCTTAACGATCTCTACAGGCGTGTTATTAACAGGAATAAGCGTCTAAAGCGTTTGCTGGAATTAAACGCTCCTGAAATAATAGTGAGAAATGAGAAGAGGATGCTCCAGGAAGCGGTAGATGTACTCTTTGATAATGGCAGGAGAGGGAGGGCCATTACCGGTTCCAATAAGAGGCCACTGAGGTCTCTGTCGGATATGTTGAAGGGAAAACAGGGGAGATTCAGACAAAACCTTCTCGGTAAAAGAGTGGATTACTCCGGCCGATCGGTTATTACTGTGGGGCCTGATTTAAGGTTACATCAGTGCGGCCTTCCCAAAAAAATGGCCCTGGAACTTTTTAAACCCTTTATCTATAACCGACTGCAGGAAAAAGGTTATGTCACCACCGTGAAATCCGCAAAAAAGATGGTGGAGAGGGAAACTGCCGAAGTATGGGATGCCTTAGATGAGGTGGTCCGTGAATACCCCGTTCTACTCAACAGGGCGCCAACACTGCACAGATTGGGTTTCCAGGCATTTGAACCTGTCCTTATCGAGGGGAAGGCCATCCAGCTTCACCCCTTGGTCTGTACAGCATTCAACGCTGATTTTGATGGTGACCAGATGGCCGTGCATGTGCCGTTATCCATTGAGGCACAGGCAGAAGCCAGAACTCTGATGATGTCAACAAATAACATCCTTTCTCCGGCAAATGGGAAGCCGATTATCAACCCCAGTCAGGATATTGTCTTGGGAATTTACTATCTGACGAGGGCCGGCTCCGCTGACAAAGGGGAAGGTATGATCTTTTCAGATCCGGCGGAGGTTCGCAGCGCTCTCGATGCGGGGATAGTAGATCTTCACGTAAAGATACAGGTTCGTATCGGAGGGGAATTAAAAGAGACCACCGTGGGAAGGGTCATCCTTTATGAAATTATCCCCGAAGCAATTCCCTTCGATATGATTAACAAGGTGATGAATAAAAAGGAACTGGCTAATCTCATAGATTATTGTTACCGGTTATGTGGCGACAAGACAACGGTTCTGCTGGCAGATAAGTTAAAAGATCTCGGATTTAAATATGCTACGGAAAGTGGTGTATCAATTGCCATACATAATATGGTTATTCCTGCCAATAAAAAGGAAATTGTGGCCAGGGCCCACAGGGATGTGCTGAAAATACAAAAGCAGTATATGGACGGTCTTATCACTGATGGAGAACGGTATAACAAGGTTATTGATATCTGGGCCCAGGCAACAGAAAAGATTGCCTCTGAAATGCTCAGCGGTACTGGAATGGAAGAAGTCGAGGTACCTGATGGGACAAAGAAAAAAATAGAGGGTTTCAATCCCATTTATATGATGGCCGATTCCGGCGCTAGGGGTAGCGCCGTTCAGATCAGGCAGCTTGCAGGGATGAGAGGATTGATGGCCAAGCCATCCGGAGAAATTATAGAAACTCCAATTACAGCAAACTTCAGAGAGGGGTTAACGGTTCTCCAGTATTTTATTTCCACCCACGGCGCCAGAAAAGGTCTCGCTGATACAGCCCTGAAGACAGCTAATTCAGGATACCTCACACGAAGACTTGTTGATGTGGCCCAGGATTGTATCATCACTGAGGAAGATTGTGGTACCATTGACGGTATTTATGTGTCTGCCCTTATGGAGGGGGGAGAAATCATTGAAACAGCAGGTGAACGTGTCCTTGGAAGGGTTGTCCTTGAAGAAATCAGGGATCCCTTTACCGGCGAAGTCCTGGTAAGAGCGAATCAGGAAATTGACGAGTCTCTCGTAGAAAAGATTGACCGTGCCGGTATCGAAAAGGTCAATATCAGGTCCGTTCTCTCCTGCAAATCAAAGCATGGCGTCTGTGCTATGTGCTACGGCAGAGATCTGGCCCACGGGCACCTTGTAAATATTGGTGAAGCTGTGGGTATTATTGCCGCTCAATCCATTGGTGAACCGGGGACCCAGCTTACGATGAGAACGTTTCATATAGGTGGTACGGCAAAATTTGAAGAGCACTCCACCCTCGAAGCGAGACACGATGGTACGATAAAGTTTATCAATATCAATACTGTTAAAGGTAGAGGGGAAGACCTTGTGGTCATGAATCGAAATGGGGAGGTGCACGTCCTGGATGAACAGCAGAGAAGCCGCGGGAAATACACTGTTCCTTATGGAGCACATCTGAAAATCAACGACGGTAGCCTTGTTAAGAGGAGTGCTCTGATTGCGGAATGGGACCCCTTTTCCATACCGATTCTTGCCGAGGTTGATGGTATTGTAAAATATGGGGACATCATTGAAGGGAAAACCATGCAGGAACAGGTTGATGAGGTAACCGGTCTTTCCCGAAAAGTGATCATTGAATTCAAGGCTGAGGATCTTCACCCCCGTGTTTCCCTCAAAGACAACAAGGGGAGGACAATAAGGGTATCAGGAACAAAAACTATGGCGAGGCATCTCTTGTCGGTAGGAGCCAATCTTGTTGTTTCAGAAGGTAATACGGTTAGTGCAGGAGATATCATTGCCAAAATCCCGCGAGAAACGACTAAAACAAAGGATATTACCGGAGGTCTTCCCAGGGTGGCAGAACTTTTTGAAGCGCGAAAACCAAAAGAATTTGCCGTCATCAGCGAGATTGACGGTATCGTCTCTTTCGGCAAGGAATCCAAGGGAAAAAGAACGGTAGTTATTACCCCTGATGTAGGAGAGGAAAAGGAATATCTGCTTCCAAAAGGGAAGCACGTATCTGTCCAGGAGGAAGACAGGATCCAGGCGGGTGAAGCATTGATGGATGGGGCTCACAACCCCCATGATCTTTTGATAATCAAAGGAGAAAAAGAGTTAGCCCGCTATCTGGTTGATGAAGTTCAAGAAGTATACAGGCTCCAGGGAGTCAAGATAAATGACAAACATATAGAGGTGATTGTCCGCCAGATGCTGCGGAGAGTAAAGGTTATAAACCCGGGTGATGCGTCTTTTATTGCCGACGAGCAGATAGAAAAGTACAGGTTCCAGGAAGAAAATGAAAGGGTGATAGCCAGAGGTGGAAAGCCGGCTACAGGAGAACCAATACTCCTCGGTATCACCAAAGCGTCTCTGTCTACCCAGAGCTTTATTTCTGCCGCATCCTTTCAGGAAACTACGCGTGTCCTTACCGAGGCGAGCCTTGGTGGAAAGATAGACTATCTTAGAGGACTTAAGGAAAATGTCATCATGGGAAGGTTGATTCCTGCGGGGACAGGTCTGATCATGTACAGAAAACTTGGCATAAGAGCCGTTACTGAGGGCGAAGAGATCTCTTTCTCCGAGCTTGAGGAACAAGAAACAGTGGAGAAAAAACTTGACAGACAGGCCGTTAATTGATAAACAATATATTTTTATACAATATCCACTACCTCTTTCAGGAGAAAGAATGCCTACAATAAATCAGTTGATACGTAAAGGGAGAACCAGGATAGAAAAAGAGGCCGCAACACCTGCACTTACCGGTTCTCCACAGAGAAGGGGGGTTTGTGTCAGGGTATATACGTCGACACCCAAAAAACCAAATTCCGCCTTGAGAAAGGTAGCAAGGGTTCGTCTTACCAGTGGTTACGAGGTAACTTCATACATACCGGGGGTAGGCCACAACCTTCAGGAGCATTCCATTGTCCTCGTTAGGGGGGGCAGGGTAAAGGATCTACCCGGTGTTAGGTACCACGTCATCAGGGGTACACTGGATGCTGTGGGCGTTAAAGACAGGAAACAGGGAAGATCAAAATATGGAGCTAAAAAACCGAGCTAAATGGGAATAGTATTATGCCGAGAAGAAGAGTAATCGCGAGAAGAGAAATATTGCCAGATCCCAAGTTTAACAATAAGCTTGTCGCAAAGTTCATCAATAGTCTCCTGAAAAGGGGAAAGAAAAGCACCTCCGAGGCTATCATGTACGGGGCTCTTGATATCATTGAAAAGAAGACAAAAGAGCAGCCTATTGAAGTTTTTGAAAAGGCCATAAATAACGTCAAGCCTGTCATCGAGGTCAAATCAAGGCGGGTAGGTGGCGCCACTTATCAGGTACCGACGGAAGTTATGCCGTTACGGAGGATTGCCCTGGCAATTCGGTGGTTAATGGTCCATGCAAAAGAGCGTGCCGAGAAAACCATGAAAGAAAAGCTGGCCGCGGAACTGATTGATGCAGCTAGCAACAGGGGGGGCGCTATTAAAAAGAAAGAGAGTGTCCACAAAATGGCAGAGGCAAATAAGGCTTTTGCCCATTATAGGTTTTAGCAACCCTTTAAAGTTTAAGGAGGTAGGTGAGATGGCTAAGAAAAAATTTGAGAGGACGAAGCCGCATCTAAATATCGGGACCATCGGACATGTTGACCATGGCAAAACTACGTTGACTTCAGCTATTACAAAACATCTGGCTAAAAAAGGTTTGGCCGAGTACAGACCCTTCGATTCCATTGACAATGCGCCTGAAGAAAAGGAAAGGGGCCTTACCATCAATATCTCACATGTAGAGTATCAAACAGTCAAGCGGCATTACGCCCATGTTGACTGTCCAGGCCATGCGGACTATATTAAGAATATGATTTCAGGAGCAGCTCACATGGATGGGACAATCCTGGTGGTGGCTGCGTCTGATGGTCCCATGCCTCAAACAAGAGAACACATCCTCCTTGCAAAGCAAGTGCAGGTTCCCTCTATTGTAGTCTATATGAACAAGGTTGACCTGGTTGATGACCCTGAACTCCTCGATCTTGTTGAGTTAGAAGTGAGGGAGCTGTTGACAGAATATGATTTCCCCGGCGACGAAATTCCCATTATTAGGGGGTCGGCTCTGAAGGCATTAGAGACTGATGATTCCAATTCTCCTGATGCGAAGTCAATATGGGAACTAATGGATGCCGTAGATAGCTATATTCAGGAACCCATCCGTGACCTGGACAAACCATTTCTTATGCCGGTTGGTGACGTATTTTCCATATCCGGCCGGGGAACTGTGGTAACAGGCAGGATAGACCGAGGCATCGTCAGAACGGGAGAAGAAATTGAAATTGTAGGTATCAGACCTACCTTTAAGACAGTTTGTACCGGCGTTGAGATGTTTCGTAAGACCCTTGATGAAGGCAGGGCCGGGGATGATGTTGGTCTGCTCCTGCGGGGGACCAAGCGTGAGGAAGTGGAAAGGGGTCAGGTTGTGGCAAAACCGGGATCAATAACCCCTCATAGAAAATTTCAGGCAACCGTTTATGTGCTGACCAAGGAAGAGGGGGGGAGACATACACCTTTCTTTTCCGGTTATCGGCCCCAATTCTATTTCAGGACAACAGACGTTACCGGTGTCTGCACTTTGCCTGAAGGGGTGGAAATGGTTATGCCCGGAGATAATGTCAATCTTGAGATACAACTGCTTACCCCTATCGCCATGGAAGAACAGCTCAGGTTTGCTATCCGTGAAGGTGGCAGGACCGTGGGAGCCGGTGCTGTAAGTAAGGTCATTGAATAATAGGTCGTAGGGACTAAGGAGTGGATAATACCAGGGGCGGGAGCGATGAAAGAGCAAAAGATTAGAATTCGCCTTAAGGCTTACGATCATAAACTACTGGATCGTTCGGTGGAAGAAATTGTGGAAACGGCAAAAAGGACTGGCGCCCATGTTGCCGGTCCCATTCCCCTGCCGATAGAAATAAATAAATTCTGTGTCAATAGATCGCCACATGTAGACAAAAAATCGAGGGAGCAGTTTGAAATCAGGACGCATAAAAGACTGATTGACATTATTGAACCGACACAATCAACAGTAGATGCACTTATGAAGCTGGATCTCTCTGCCGGCGTTGATGTGGAGATAAAAGCATAGGTGTGAAAAAAACCTTAATAAGTAGGCGTTGTGATTATGGTAGGACTTATCGGTAGAAAATTAGGTATGACGCAGATTTTCTCAGAAGACGGCGCCGCAGTTCCGGTAACTGCCATCGAGGTGGAGTCTTCCGTGGTAATCCAGAAGAAAACCGGAGAAAATGATGGCTACGACGCTGTGCAGTTAGGTTATGGCCATGCAAAGTCCAAACATGTAACTGCCGCCCTCCAGGGACACTTCAAAAAGGCGGATAAGGGTTTCTTTCGGATCCTCCGGGAATTCAGGACAGATACCGCTAACTATGAGGTTGGTCAGGAACTAAAAGCTGATGTTTTTAAGGTTGGCGACTATGTGGATGTGGTTGGAATCACCAAAGGCAAAGGCTTTGCCGGCGTTATAAAAAGGCACGGTTTCAGCGGGGGCAGGGCAACCCATGGTTCTATGTTCCATCGAGCCCCTGGATCCATTGGTGCAAGTGCCTACCCTTCCCGTGTGTTTAAGGGGAAAAAGCTACCGGGACACATGGGAAATGTGAGGAAAACAGTTCAAAATTTAATGATTCACAGTGTAAGACACGAAAGAAATATGATTTTGGTCAAGGGAGCGGTTCCGGGGAGCAAGAATGGTTTTGTTTTAATCAAGCAAGCAATAAAAATTAAGTCGTAAGTCGTATTTGTTTTTGGAGTTATCAATATGCCAGTGGTGGAAATATACGATATTGAAAAGAATAAGGTAGGCGAGATCGAACTCTCTGATATCGTCTTTGGCACGGAGTTGAATGAAGCAGCCCTTTATGATGTGGTAAGAATGCAGATGGCATCCCACAGAATGGGAACTGCCTCGACTAAGGAGAGAAGCGATGTCAGAGGTGGTGGAAGGAAGCCGTGGCGTCAGAAAGGAACAGGTAGGGCAAGGGCTGGTACAAGGAGGTCTCCTCTCTGGAGAGGTGGGGGAACTGTCTTTGGTCCTAAACCGAGGGATTACGTATGTAAAGTACCCAAAAAAGTAAGAAAAAAGGCCCTGATCTCCGCCCTGAGCATGAAGGTCAGAGAGGAACGGATGTTGATTCTCAGAGATTTTCCGATGGAGGAAATCAAGACAAAGAAATTCAAAGAGGTGGTTGAGCGGTTTGGATTGGAAAAAGCCTTGTTCGTTTTGGATAAGCCATATCCGAATCTCGAGAGGGCATCGAGAAATCTCAAAGACATTGGTATGATACGTTCAGAAGGGATAAATGTCTACGATCTGCTGAATCATGGTCATGTCGTCCTTTTAGAGCCCGCCGTCAGGATGATTGAAGGGGCACTGTTGTCATGAGAGAAATGTATGACATTATAAAAAAATATATAGTTACTGAAAAGAGCGCCACCGTAAAGGATGAATATAATAAGTATATTTTTGAAGTTGATCGCCGGGCGAACAAGATTGAGATCGGCAATGCGGTGGAGAAACTCTTTAAGGTTAAAATCGTTGATGTTCATATAATGAATGTGGTGGGTAAGAAAAAGAGGGTAGGAAAAATTTTGGGAAAGAAGCGCGACTGGAAAAAGGCAATTATTACCCTTGCCCCTGGCAACGTTATCGAGATTTTCTCAGGAGTATAATAAGGATTAAAGGTACATGGCAATAAAAAAATATAAACCCACATCACCGGGCAGAAG
>MNZP01000181.1 GCA_001873675.1 Syntrophaceae bacterium CG2_30_49_12
GGGAAAAATGCCATATCTTTGTGTCGCTTCCTATTTCTACATCATCGTCTACATAAGAGGACTCGTGGACATACACTCCGTGAGGAGTAAGGCGTGAGGCGTAAGGAGAAAAACTTTTTGCTTTCGACTTTTCACTTTTTATCAGGGAAATACTTACACCATTTTCATTCAGAGATTCCTGAAATGCATGGAGGATTTCCAAAACCCGCAGGCCTTCGTATCCATCGGTTTTGGGTGTCTGGTTATTTTGGATACACTCTATAAAATGTCTACACTCGATCTTTAAAGGTTCTTCCATCTCAATGGGTATGATCTCGGCCTCAGCTTTAGAGGCTACAGGTATACGTTCTTTCCACTCGATTTTATGGGGATAAAGACAAAGCTTTTCTTTACTTACGTCATCAAAGACGGCCATCTTCCTGTCGCCAACGATAACCAATTTTTGTTCTTTAAAGGGATGAAGCCAGGAGACGAAGATATGAGCCTTAACCCCACTTTTAAAATCCATTGTGGTTATGGTTACATCCGGGATTTGGTGCTGGAGGTAGCTTCTCCCTGTGGCATAGACAGTCTCCGGAGATTCATTTAAGAGAAAGAGTATCACCGAGATGTCATGGGGGGCAAAACTCCAGAGAATATTCTCTTCAGAACGAATTTTGCCTATGTTTAGGCGATTAGAGTAGATATATTGAATTTTGCCAAGTTCTCCTTTTTCAATAAGCTCTTTAAGTTTTTCTATGGCAGGATGATATTGTAAGATATGGCCTACCATAAGAACCAATGTCCTTTCCGTAGCCAGCTTGACCAATTCCTTTCCCTCGTCAACCTGAAGGGATATAGGCTTTTCCACAAATACATGTTTTCCCGTCAGTAAGGCCTTTTTGGCCATCTCATAATGGTAAAAGGCAGGAGTAGAAATGACCACCCCATCAATTTTGGGATCATCAAGGACCTGGTTGAAAAACTGAGTGAAATTGGTATCTGGATATCTTGATCTGTATTCCCCCTCAAGCTTTTTATCTCCATCACAGATAGTGCCGAGGACACCAAGTTCATAAAGGTTACGAACCAGATTCTTACCCCAAAAGCCAGCGCCGATTACGGCAATATTTTTTTCCATTGGCTAAGCCCTTATCACTTTTTGGTGGTTTTTTCTAAAAAATCAATTCCTTTGATCATTCTAAGACCGGTTGCCCCCGCATCAGGTAGGCGCTGTTCCTCCAAGCCTAACCCTGGAAGGCCTGCATCGCCTCTTCCACGAGGAGTTCTCCTAACCCTTTATACTTCGGCGAGAAATGGAAGAGTGAAACCCTCTTTGCTCCTGCCATGCGTGCCATGGTTCCTGCCTGTAAGGCTGTAAGATGGTACTTCTTCGCCGCGCTATCGGCATTATCATGGAGAAAAGTCGCCTCGATAAATAACAAATCGGACCCATCCGCCAGGGCGACAATTTTGCGACGATTCTCATCATTATAGATAGCATCAGTGATATATGTTATCTTCTGACCAGGTGTTATCTTGACCACCGTCGCCTTTAATTCGCCGAGGGGAACGATCTTTTCCCTTGTTTCCTGTCCCCTTTCTCTCCAGATGATCTTGACCGGCGTATCATCATCGTCACCGGAAAGAACATGGTTTTTCAATTCCATCAACCATGCCCCCACGGGAAGTCCCATCTCCTGCAAGACATTCTTCTTGATGTTGACACGGCTCTTCTCTTCAAACCGGAAGGCGAGACAGGGTATCTTGTGATCGAGGAATGTCCCCCGGACGGAGAAGAGGTTCCTCTCGACAAGGGCGCCGTCAAAACCCTCCTCTTCCGCCAATATCTCAGGCTTGAAGGCTGTCCGGCAGTGATAGCATCTGGTTAATTTGCCCTCCGGATGTACCTCCGTTACTAAGAGGGCAAAATCATTCGTGTAGTTTTCCACAAGATTCCAGGTATAGGCCCCGATCTTGTTTTCCACCTGCTTGTGGAAACCGGGGGGACCAAACAGGGAGATGTGCCGGTCCCGCCCCAGGCAGACCCTTAATAAATGGTCAAAACCGATGAAATGGTCCATGTGCGTATGGGAAACAAAAATATGGCTGACCTTGAGGAGTTTTCGTGGGGGGAGGAGGTGTAGATCACCCAGGTCGAAGAGCAGGGCCTCATTCCGATATTTAAATTCAATATATACCCCAGGGTCGCCAAAGGGGCCATTAATCAGGAAGGCGTTGAACATGTTGTATCTTCTATCTCAATTTGCTGTGACTATTCAGGAGTAGTTACATAATATCACAGCTTTTTAAAAAAATTCAACTTGACTTTCTCATTGATATGAGTAGAAAATACAAATCACTAACGTGAAGATAGTATAGAATCTTATAAATATCTTATGACATATTAAATAATTATATGAAGACTGTACGTTGGAGAGGAGAACTCATTGAAGGGACACATTAAAATAAATAGAGAACTTTGCAAGGGATGTTACCTCTGCCTTCATGCATGCAAAAAAGGTCATATTGTTTCCTCGAAAGAATATAATGCGAAGGGGTACCGTCCTGTCCGTTTCAATAACGAGGGAGATCAGAGATGCACAGGTTGTGCCCTGTGTGCCATAACCTGTCCGGAAATCGCTATCGAGGTTTATCGTGAATAAGGTACTTATGCAGGGTAATAAAGTGATTGGTGAGGCTGCCATCAGGACCGGATGCCGGTTTTATGCCGGTTATCCCATTACGCCACAGAATGAATTGCCGGAGTACATGGCGGAAAGTATGTGCCAGGTGAAAGGCGGTGTATTCATTCAGTCTGAGAGTGAAATCGCAGCGATCCACATGGTAGCCGGCGCCAGCGCTGCCGGCGCCAGAGCTATGACATCGTCTTCCAGCCCCGGTATTTCTTTAAAACAGGAAGGCATATCTTCTATGGCTGCCTGTGAGCTCCCCGGCGTCATCGTTAATATGATGAGGGGCGGGCCAGGTCTCGGTAATATCAGCCCGGCCCAGGGAGATTATTTTCAGGCAACAAGGGGGGGCGGACACGGTGATTATCGGACGATCGTCCTTGCCCCGGCCAGCGGTCAGGAGCTGGCCGATCTGACCATGGACGCCTTTGACCTGGCCGATGAATACCGGATGCCCGTTATGATCCTGGCCGATGGGATGATGGGGCAGATGATGGAACCCGTCGTCTTCAAGGAACCAAAACCAAGGCAATACAGGGAAAGATATGTCCTTAAGGGAGCCGGCGCCGGTAAGAGCAGGTTCATCAGGGGTCTTATCCTGGACCCGCGGGCCATGGAGGAGCACAACTGGAAGCTGGCCAGAAAATATGAGGTAATTGCACAAAAGGAGACGAGGCACGAGGCGTTCAATACGGAAGATGCACAACTGATTGTGACGGCCTATGGTACAGCGGCCAGAATCGCCAAAGGGGCGATCAAGCGGTTACATGATGCCGGCTTAAAGGTTGGTTTGTTTCGTCCCATTACCCTGTGGCCATTTCCCAGCCGGGAACTTCAGGAAATCTCCGAACGGACAGATAATTTTCTTGTATTCGAACTGAGTACCGGTCAGATGATAGAAGACGTCCACCTCGCCCTCTGTGGTCGCGGATATGTTAACTTTTATGGACGGCCGGGAGGAGTAGTGCCGACACCTGTGGAACTTGCCCATGTGATTGCCCGTCAGTACTCCAAGAAAGACAGGCATCACGAATGATTTTGATGTTTCTCAGACAGGGGGTCACCTTCTCATGACAAAAAAGGTATTCGGTAAACCGAAATGTTTAAAGGAGAACGTCTTTCATTACTGCGCCGGATGCGGTCACAGCATCGTACACCGCCTGGTTGCAGAGGTAATTGACGAACTCGATATCAGGGGGATCACGATAGGCGTTCCCCCGGCGGGGTGCGCCGTTCTGGCCTACAACTATTTTGATATTGACATGATAGAGGCACAACACGGTAGAGGACCTGCCATGGCCACGGGTATCAAGAGAACACTGCCCGATCGTGTGGTCTTTTCCTATCAGGGGGACGGAGATCTTGCTGCCATCGGGATAGCGGAAAGTTTCCATGCGGCAAACCGGGGTGAAAACATCACCGTCATCTTTATTAATAACGCTGTCTATGGTATGACCGGCGGGCAGATGGCGCCCACCACCCTGTTAGGGCAGAGGACAACAACCTCCCCCTCGGGAAGAGATGCGGTAAAGGAGGGTTATCCCATCCGGATCAGCGAAATTCTCTCATCTCTTCCCGGCACAACGTTTATCGAACGGTGTACCGTCAACTCACCCCCCAACATCATCAAGGCCAAAAAGGCGATTAAAAAAGCCTTTCAGTATCAGATTGACGGTCTCGGTTTCTCCATGATCGAGGTCCTGTCGCCTTGTCCCACAAACTGGAAGATGACACCCATTGCCGCCTGCAAATGGATAGATGAGGTGATGAGCAAAGAATTTCCCCTCGGTATCATTAAGGACATCAAATCATCGGATAAAGGGGGGAAGAGTCATGTTGGTTAAAACGATATTTTGCGGATTCGGGGGACAAGGCGTATTGATGATGGGACATAGCCTTGCCCATGGGGCGATGATGGAAGGTTACCAGGTTACCTACCTCCCGGCCTATGGGGCAGAGGTCAGGGGTGGAACAGCCAACTGCACCGTGGCGGTGGGGGATGAGGAAATTGCCTCTCCTATTGCCTCGGAGCCGAATTATCTCGTGGTTATGAACACCCCTTCGTTATATACCTTTCAGAACAGGGTTGCCCCGGGAGGGAGTCTCTTTTTGAATTCTTCCATCATCGAGGCCCGTCCCAGCCGGAAGGACGTTGACGTCTATGAAATTCCCTGTATAGAAATTGCGGAGAAGATGGGCAATCCAAGGGCGGCAAATGTCGTCATGATGGGTGCATTTCTTAAAAAGACCGCTCTTGTATCACCTGAGGTTTACCTGAAAAGCCTGGAGACGATCATGGGAAGCAAGAAGAAAATGATCGCCGATGCCAACCGGGCGGCGTTTGCTGCCGGTTATGAATTACTGAAGGAGTATATGGAAAATGGCTGTCAAGCAAATCTCGGTACTATTAGGTAATGTTCCCGGAACCTTATCTATGCTTGCCTCTATATTGGACAGAGAAGATATCACCACAAAGGCTGTTCTTTCTGCCAGTACGGCAGAAAACAGCATGGTGCGGCTTGTGGTCAATGATCCGGAAAGGGCCGCCACCGTCCTGGAAAGTTTCAATTTCAATTACGAGATAACACCCGTACTGGCCGCAGAGGTTCCCCTCCATCCCGGTGGTATGGATGCCATTTTGAAACATCTTGCCGAGGCGGAGATTAACATCCACTATCTCTATACAACGATTAACAGAATTGGGAAAGAGACCATTGTGATCCTGGGAGTTGACAAGATCGAAGAGGCTAAGGAGGCTTTGCAGCAGAACTGGATCCATCTTATTAATGAGGAAATATATGCCATTTAAAAAGTGCCTAAAGTGCACTAAAGTGTGAAGTGCCTAAAGTGAGCTAAAGTGAATTTTTTAACTTCCCACTTTAGGCACTTCCAACTTTTTCTGCTGACTATGTTGACACAAAAAGAAATGCAAATCGCCTCCCTGATCCAGGGAGATATACCCCTCATCAAGTGTCCCTTTAAGCATATCGGAGAGCTAACGGGTAGCGGGGAGCAGGACGTCCTCGGTATCATCGAAGATATGATGAAAAAGGGGGTAATCCGGAAGTTCGGCGCTATTTTACGTCACCAGAAGGCAGGCTTTAAGCGAAATGCCATGCTACTCTGGGCAGTCCCTCCCTCAAAGAGCGAGGCCGTGGGAAATATACTGGCCTCTTTCCCGGAAATTACCCATTGCTACCAGAGAACTCCGGCCTTTGCAGGAAAATACAATATCTTCACCATGATCCACCTACGGGATAATGGGCACGGCCTACGGGATAATGAATACGAATTGCTGATCCAGAGATTATCATCAGCTACGGGCATAAAAGACTACCTCCTCCTCATCAGCGAAGAAGAGTTTAAGAAAAACAGTATGGAGTATTTTTAAGATGAAGAGTTCCTCCCGGGGGCTTTTTGAAGAGGCAAAGAAATACATGCCGGGAGGCGTCAATAGCCCTGTGAGGGCCTTTGGGGCCGTAGATGCAACACCCCTCTTTATCAGTGAAGCCCGCGGTGCGAAGATCTATGACGTGGAGGGGAGGGAGTATATTGATTACCTTTTGTCCTGGGGACCGATGATTCTCGGTCACAGCCATCCGGCGGTCATCGAGGCCATCAATCAGGCTGCAAGACGGGGGACAAGCTACGGAGCGCCGACGGAACTCGAGATTGAGATGGCAAGATTACTCGTAGATGCCTTCCCCTCTCTGGAAATGGTTAGGATGGTAAATTCCGGGACAGAGGCGGTGATGAGCGCCATCAGGCTGGCCCGTGGATATACCGGCAGAGAAAAGATCATCAAATTCGAGGGGTGTTATCACGGCCATGCCGACTCTCTATTAGTCAAAGCCGGTTCCGGTGTGGCAACTCTCGGTATCCCGGACAGTCCGGGTGTACCCCGAAGACTTGCCGAATTGACCATCACCCTTCCCTTCAACGACACGGGGGCCGTCCGCTCCGCCGTAGAACAATACGGTGACGATCTGGCCTGTATTATCGTAGAGGCGGTAGCAGGAAACATGGGGGTCGTTCCTCCCATGCCCGGGTTTCTTGAAACACTGAGAGAAATCACCAGTCAGCATGATACCCTCCTTATCTTTGATGAAGTCATCACCGGTTTCAGACTGACCTATGGTGGTTTCCAGAACCTTGCCGGCATCAAACCTGATCTTACTTGCCTGGGAAAGATTATTGGAGGGGGGCTTCCCGTGGGCGCCTTCGGCGGGAAAAAGGATATTATGGAAAAGCTGGCGCCCTCAGGCCCTGTCTATCAGGCAGGTACCCTCTCCGGGAATCCCGTGGCCATATCGGCCGGTATTGCCACACTGAAGATACTTCGGAAGGGCGCCACCGGTTATGACGAAACCAACCGGAGGACCTCCCTTCTCTGTGAGGGGATGAAAGAGCTATTTACTAAAGGCGACATCCCCGTTTGTATCAATCGGATCGGTTCTATGTTTACCGTTTTTTTTACCCCCCATCCAGTTTTCGACTTCAGTTCAGCGCTCAGAAGTGATACGAAACGCTTTGGAAGTTTTTTCAGAGAAATGTTAGCCAATCAAATCTACATGGCGCCTTCCCAGTTCGAGACCTCCTTTGTCTCCTTTGCCCATACGGACGAAGACATAGAGAAAACCCTCGCCGTCTGTAAAAGGGCGCTGTACCGGATTTGACGATGAGTAGTAACCTGATCTTCTCGTAAAAGGTCAAAAATGAACAGAGCGTTCATTACTGGAATAACCGGTCAGGATGGTTCCTATCTCTCAGAGCTTTTGCTGGGAAAGGGTTACGAGGTGCATGGCCTCATTCGCAGGGCCAGTACCTTCAACACAGACCGTATTGATCACCTCTACAGAGACTTCCATGATCCTGAGGCTCGGATGTTTCTACACTACGGTGATCTTTCCATATCGGGACAACTGACAGACCTGCTTTATGCCATCAGACCTGATGAGATTTACCATCTTGGCGCCCAGAGCCACGTCTGGGTTAGCTTCGACATACCGGAATATACGGGGGATATCACCGGACTCGGTACACTGAGACTATTGGAAGCCGTTCGCAAAACCGGTATAAAAACAAAATTTTATCAGGCCTCATCGAGTGAGATGTTCGGGGCCGCCCCGCCGCCCCAGAATGAGTTAACCCCCCTTCAGCCGCAAAGTCCCTACGCCGCCGCCAAGGTCTATTCGTATTATATAGTAAAGAACTACCGGGAGGCCTACCGTATCTTTGCCTGCAACGGGATCCTTTTCAATCACGAATCCCCCAGACGCGGGGAAACATTTGTAACCAGAAAGGTTACCCGGGCGGCCACGCAGATCAAATTAGGTCTTAAGGATAAACTCTATCTCGGGAATCTCGAGGCGAAGAGGGACTGGGGTTTTGCCGGTGATTACGTCGAGGCGATGTGGCTTATGCTCCAGCAGGAGAAGGCTGATGATTACATCATTGCCACCGGGGAATCCCATTCGGTACGGGAGTTTGTGGAAATGGTATTTGAAAGGTTAGGACTTGATTATAAAGAATATGTGGTTGTAGATCCCAGATATTTCCGGCCAACGGAGGTTGATTGCCTCCTCGGTGATGCCACCAGGGCAAGGAACAGGCTGGGGTGGACACCAAAGGTATACTTTGAGCAGTTGATTGATATGATGATTGAAGCGGATATGGAACTGGCCAGGAAGGAGAAAACACTTCTTGATGCCGGATATTTGTGTACCGGAAACCATCACTTAATACAACAATACAGGTGAAAACGGTAGTATACTTTTGCTGAATGAATCAAAAAAAAGATTGGTTGCGATACAAAAAAAAACGGTCGCTGTCCTGTTTTTTCTGCTTCTATTAAGTTTAATTTATAAATCGCCAAAAGTATCTTTAGGAATAGCCATTGGGGGATGTCTATCAATTCTAAACATCGGAGTATTGGGCAGGATAATAGACATTCTTTTCTCTCAGGAAAAACCCTCCAAGGCAGTGATAGTACGGCAATATGTGATAAAACTTATCGTGCTGTTCGGCACAATTTATCTATTAGTAACCTACCATTTAGTGAATATTATTGCTTTTATTGTCGGATTTTCGGCTTTTTTGTTTGTATTACTCTTAGAGGGCCTTTTCCCCACAAGAGAGCCGCCGACAGGCCCCTGACACCTTCGGGCCTAAATCTGCGAAATCTTTCTTTTCAAGAAATCAGATTGGCAGGAATGGGCGCCCATTGGGGAACATCATCGCGTTGTTGTCCCCGACATGGAATGTGTCCCCTGCCGCCAGAAAGGTTGCGACGGCAAGGAATGGAGCCGATGTCTTGATATCCTGGAGACCGGTCAGGTACAGGATGTCCTCCGGGAGGCGCGGGGACAGGTTTTTCCAACTCTTTAATTGCCTAACATGAATAGTAAAATTTCTATTCCTGTTTCCTAATCCCTCATAAGTATTTGACCCAGGAAGACCTTTACCAACCTCTATGTCTGCAGCATTTCGTTCAATTTTGCCTCCCATTCATCTTCGGCGAGCACTTCGAATCGCAACACTTTGTCCTTTACCGCAAGCCCCAATTCCGAACGGCTTCTCGCCTTTGCCTCCTTCGTGCACAGAGAAAACATCTTTCGCTTATAATCCGTATCCGGACTTCCTATTAAGTGAAGGCCCTTGGTTTCAACTACGTAAACCTGTTCATAGTCGTCTTCATTTTCTGAAGAGGTTGAAGTAAATATGAAGTCAGGATAGATTTTGTGCTTTCGCCAGCCCTGAATGGCATAGTCACGCCAGGATCGGTTCCTGTACCAGAAAAAAAGCCTCTTCTGCCCTTCAAGATACCATGCCACTGCCTTTTCAGTTTCGTTGAACTCTTCTTCAGGAACGAATTCAAAAAGGCTCAGTTGAAGTGGTCGGCCATCTTTTTGATTCAGTGTTCTGGCAGTGGGTTTGACTTTGACCGATTTTGGAAAGGTAAAGTCAAATTTTTCTCCGATCACCAGG
>MNZP01000190.1 GCA_001873675.1 Syntrophaceae bacterium CG2_30_49_12
AAAAGCATGAAACGAAAGAGAGATAGAGATTAGGAAATTTCTTGACATAGGCTATCGCATCCGTGATCTGCTGTGTATAGTGCCAAACATTTCTCGGGTGGCAACTGTTGGCTGAGGGGGGGAGCATATCGGCGGGAATGACATGGTAACCCCGACTGGCAATCTTGCGCGGGAGGGCAAGATTGACCTCTGGTGAACAGGTGGTGTACGGTCTTCCCGCAACGATAACCGCCGGCTCCCCCATCAGTCTTTCCAGTTCCTGCCTGCCCAGCTCGATGTACATCTTCCTGAATCTCTCATAGCAGGCGATTGCTTTTTCTGCTGCCCTTCTTGCCGCCTTTTTTCCAATTCCCAGTGTCCCGGCCATGACGACGATCTCTTTCAGCGTAGTAGCCACAAGGGCTCCGGCAAGGCCGATATGGGGAGAGAGTATTTTATCGGATATACCGCCAAAGGCCCCTTTGATGATGTCCGGGATGACGGTCGTAGAAGGACAGGTGTAACCGTGGAGATGACCATAGGGGACTTCCATCTCGATGACACGGGGTAAAAAGATAAAATCTACGTTGCGTTGCAATAGATCATAGACCGCTCCGTGGACGACTTCACACGGATAGCAGATGGGGGCGATGGTTTTGGCATTGCCGATTTTTGAGGGCTCCGACAGGACAACATTAAAACCAAGTTCGTTTATGAGGCTCGTGTAGAAAGGGAAAAGTTCATAGGTGGTAAGGGACATAGGCAAACCAATTGTTCCCCGGTGGTCAGTTGCCTGCTTCGGCCCGAATTCACCAAACATCAAGGCATTTCGCACTGCCACCAGATCGCGGCCTTCCTCCGTTTCTTTGCCCCTCTGGCGTTGCAGTTCATATCTGGAACAGAGCCCCCCAAAGGGATAAATCCTGTCCCGGAGGGCAATCTTTTTAATCTCACATCTATTCTCGCAGCCTGGGCAACTGAATATCCCCTTTACTTCCATTGATCCTAAGACAATCTCCTCAAGTTTATAGCGTTTTTCTGTAACATCCCCGTTATTCAGCCGATCCCTCACTATCAGGGCGGCTCCTATACACCCCATAAATTCCGGGCGGGGAGGAACCACTATCTTCTGGTGGGTGCGGGCAGCCATGGCCAGGGCAACCGATCTGTTCAGGGCCACACCTCCCTGGAAGAGGACGGTACCTCCTACGTGACGGGCGCCGACGATCCGCGAGATGTAGTTGTCGGCGATGGAATAGACCAATCCGGCAACTACATCTTCACGTCCGGCGCCTTGCTGGAGGGCATTTCTTAAGTCGGTGCTGATGAAGGCGGCGCATCGTTCCCCGAATGCTACGGGATGATCACTCCTGTAAGCTATTTTGCTGATCTCCTCCACGGCAATACCCATATCCCGCAGGGCCGATTCTTCAAGAAAACTCCCCGTTCCTGCCGAGCATCCCTCATTCATGGCATAATCAACGGGAACCCCTTTCAGGAAGTGGATGAATTTTGCATCCTGGCCCCCTATTTCAAAGACCGTATCAACCTCCGGCGCCTCATGAGTCGCTGCCCTTGCATGGGCAAGTATCTCATTGACGGCGAGGCAGTTGTCGAGGTAAACAGACACCATCTCCCTTCCCGATCCCGTTGTCCCTGCCTGAATTATCTTTATCCCTTTATTACCCACCTGTTTTATGAGTTCCCTGAGACATTTCTCTGTCGCCCGGACAGGATTGCCGTATGTTCTCAAATAGCAACCGGCGCCGATGGAGACGTCTGAAACGTTAAGTAAAACCGCCTTCGTGGTGGTTGATCCGGCATCTACGCTCAGGATATAAGAGCCGCCCTCGATTGGTTTTCCCTCCCTACCCGGACAAACTCTGTAGTCAAGCAACGGTTCCGCCTCTCTCAATGGTTTCATGGTCTCAAATACAGGTTTTGTTCTCTTGAGACAATTCCCACGGACAGGGATGAGGGTGCCTCCTGATGTAGTTATTGGCTCACAGGCATAGAGATAGGCTCCAAAGGCCTCCAGATAGGAGCTTTCCTTGAGGACTATTACCCTTGAGTCAGGGAGAAGTTCCTGCAATGTTTTCAGGAACGGTTCGTTTAAGGCAAGACCGCCCGACACGACGATTAAATCGGCGGGCCAGTTTGTAAGCTCAATCATCTTACATATCTTTTTTGTTAGGTCATGGATGAGGGATCTTGCTACATCATTAGGGGTACACTCACCCTTGTTGAGCTTATGGGTAACATCGGTCTTACAGTGAACCGAGCATCGCGTGGCCAGCGGGACTACCTTGCCGAACCTGACTGCCGCAAGTCCGTCCGGGAGAGAGAGTCCCATCCTTTGAAACTGCTGGATGAGAAACTCACCGGTGCCTGCGGCACATTTGGATGAGGAGATGATGCTTTTAATCTCACCTTTCCTCATAGGGTACACGGTGAACGTTTCTCCACCGAGGGAAAGGAGAATATCCGGTTTTAAATGATGAAAGGAAAGGGCGGCCTCGAGACACTCTGTCTCGGCACGGTAGGGAAGATCGAAAAGGGCCTTTGCCGCCGGCCCTGTAACCACGATGCGGGAGTTGCCCTCTGATAGATGATGTTCAATAATTTCCTGTGCCTTTCCCCGCGGGTTTCCCTCATGCCGCAGGATTTTCACCACCGGCTCTCTATTTTCACCGACTTCCTTCCCGACCCATTTTACCGAGACGGCGCCGATCTCCAAACCCCCGCAGAAGGGAAACGATTGCCGATAATTTTGAGAAAGCACTTTTCTCTTATCCCCTTGTAACTACTAAGGTTCACGGTTCATGGTTCACGGCTGGTTGACTTGCGCTCTTCATATTTCTTGAGATAGCCAGTAATAGGAATCCACGTCTAACCTTGAACCGTGAACCCCGGAACTTTGAACCTGAGCAGTTACAGATATTCTTTCCTGCCTCTTGCCTCAATGGTTTCCACCACCGTCTTGACGTCCTGTGAAGAACCCCTTTTACAGATCAGCAGGGAATCTTCTGTCTCTATCACCAGGAGGTCTTCCACCCCCACCAGGGCAACCAGTTTGCGGGGGCTGTAGATAAAGGAATTTCCGGCATCCACGCCGATAAAATCTCCTCCTCTCCATAAGGCATTCCCCTGCTCATCTTTGTCCGACATCTCCCATAGGGCATCCCAACTCCCCAGATCGTCCCACCTGAACTCTCCCTTGAGGAGGAGGACATCGTTGGCCTTTTCCATGACACCATAATCAATGGAGATGGGGGCGACCTCCCGGTAGACCTGTTCGGTAATCTCATCTTCCCCGTCTGTCTCCAGGGCGCATTCTATCTGGAGAAGACCTCTGTAGAGATCGGGAAGCCATTGTTTAATGGCCTCAAGAATTGTGGAGACCTTCCAGATAAACATGCCGCTGTTCCAGAGGAAACCACCGTGCGAAAGAAAGGTCTTCGCCAGTTCATGGGAAGGTTTTTCCCTGAAAGACCTGACCTCATAAATATTTTCCCCTCCTATGATGGTTCTCAAATCTCCCTGTTCGAGATAGCCGTAACCGGTTTCCGGTTTTGCCGGTCTGATACCGATGGTAAGGAGGTAATCACCCCGCTGTGCCATTTCGGCAGCAACGGCCAAGATGTGAAGGAAGCGTTCTTCATCGGCAATCAGGTGGTCTGAGGGCAGAACAACCATGACGTCCTCCCTGGTTCTCTTTTTGATATGCAGCGTTGCGAGACCGATACAGGGGGCGGTGTTTCTGCCGAAGGGTTCGATGATGATGTTTTCTCCCGGAATTTCGGGCAACTGTTTTATCAGTTCAGCGGCGTGGCTCCTCCCTGTAACGATAAGGATGTTTTCCACCGGGACAAGAGGTCTTATCCTGTCCACCGTTTCCTGGATGAGGGTCCTTTCGCTGGTAATATCTAATAGATGTTTGGGCTTCCTTTCCCTGCTCACAGGCCAGAAACGCGTACCCTTGCCGCCGGCCATAATCACCGCATACATAGAATATCAAAGCTCCTCTTGTTTCCACTGATATCCTATACTTTTTATCAGAAAGCAGGAAGTTAATCAATGAACTTCTCGTTTCGAACAGCGATTAAAAACGCAGTGCGGAAAGCAGGGATAGCGAAATTTCTTGACTTCAGAAAGGTATGGATATAATTAACAGGTTTTCTTAATGGTGGTTTTAAATGATCGCAGAATCGTTAAGTAAGGTTTATGAGCCGCGCGAGTCAGAGGCAAAATGGTACCAGTACTGGCTTGAGCACGGTTTTTTCCGGGCGGAGGATAAGAGTTCAAAGCCCCCTTTTTCCATTGTCATTCCCCCTCCCAACGTTACGGGGATGCTCCACATGGGGCATGCCTTGAACAACGTTCTCCAGGACATCATCGTCCGATTTAAAAGGATGCAGGGGTGTAATACCCTCTGGATGCCGGGGATGGATCATGCGGGAATCGCTACCCAGAATGTCGTTGAAAAAGAACTGGCAAAAGAGGGTCTCACGAGGCACGACCTGGGGAGAGAGAAATTTATTGGGCGAATATGGGATTGGAAAGCAAGGTACGGGGGGGTAATCATCAATCAGCTCAAGCGGCTGGGGTGCTCCTGTGACTGGTCCCGGGAACGCTTTACCATGGATGAGGGATTATCCAGGGCAGTGCGGGAGGTCTTCGTCAGGCTGTATGGCAAGGGTCTGATATATCAGGGTGATTATATCGTAAACTGGTGCCCCCGTTGTCACACCGCCATTTCGGACCTGGAAGTGGAATATAGAGAGGAAGAGGGGTTTCTCTGGCATATCCGGTATCCTCTTGCAGATAGTGATGTAGCGCTTGTTGTGGCCACGACGCGACCGGAAACGATGCTTGGTGACACGGCAGTTGCCGTTAACCCGAACGATGAACGATACAGGGATAAAATCGGGAAAGAGGTGATCCTGCCCCTGGTCGGCAGGAGGATACCTGTCATTGCCGACGATTATGTGAGCATGGAGTTCGGTTCCGGGGCGGTAAAGGTTACCCCTGCCCATGATCCCAATGACTTTGCCATTGCGGCAAGGCACAAGCTCGAAGCCGTCAAGATCATGGACGGCAATGCCGTGATCAATGAACGGGGAGGTGTTTATCAGGGACAGGATCGCTTCGAGTGCAGGAGAAATATCGTCGGGGATCTTGAGAGGGAAGGATTCCTGGTCGGCAAGGAACCTTATATCCACCGTATCGGACAGTGTTACCGGTGCGGGACAGACATCGAGCCGACCGTTTCGAGGCAATGGTTCGTCAAGATAAAACCTCTGGCGAAGATGGCGAGCACGGCCGTGGTCAAGGGGAAAACGAAGATCGTGCCCGCCGGCTGGGAGGCGACCTATTTTGAATGGCTGAACAATATCAGGGACTGGTGTATTTCGCGACAGATATGGTGGGGACACAGAATTCCCGTGTGGTATTGTGATAACTGTGGAGAAACGATCGTCTCCACCACGGATCCGGATAAATGCCCCTCCTGCTCCGGGATCAGCTTAAGGCAGGAAGAGGATGTCCTGGATACCTGGTTCAGCTCCGCCCTCTGGCCCTTTTCCACCCTTGGCTGGCCGGACAAGACGGAGGCGTTAAAGACATTTTATCCCACCTCTGTCCTGATTACCGCCTTTGATATCCTTTTTTTCTGGGTGGCCAGAATGATGATGATGGGAATGTACATCATGAAGGAGGTGCCCTTCAGGTATGTGTATCTCCACGCCCTTGTGCGGGATGAAAAGGGCGAAAAGATGAGTAAGTCCCGGGGGAATATTATAGATCCTATCGAGATGATTGATAAATATGGCACCGATGCCTTCAGGTTTACATTAGCCGCCTTCACAGTGCAGGGCAGGGATGTACGGATATCCGAAGAGCGGATTGCGGGCTATAAGTTTTTTGTGAACAAGATATGGAATGCCACCAGGTTCTCTCTGATGAATCTAAAAGACTACCCGGCAGACCGGCCACGACGGAGCGCGGCCCTCCTCACGATTGGAAGAGACGAAGCATCCCTTCCCGACCGCTGGATTAAAGACAGGCTGAATGCAACCATTGTTGCCGTGATCGGCGCCCTGGATGAGTATCGCTTTAATGAAGCGGCTGCAGGTGTTTATCAGTTTATCTGGCACGAACTCTGCGACTGGTACCTGGAGATGATAAAACCCACCCTTTATGGGAAGGGAAGCCCTGGAGAGAGACTTGCCATCCAGCATACGTTGTTCACCGTATTAAAAAGCTCTCTACAACTCCTTCACCCCTTCATGCCTTTTGTTACCGAAGAGATATGGCAGACTCTGATCAACGATGGCAGTTCCATTATGGTCAGTGAATTTCCTTCCGCCGCTGATGACTACCGGGATCCGGAGGCGGAAAGGAAGATGGATACTATCATGGCGGTGATCAGTAAGATCAGGAATATCAGGGGCGAGATGAATATAGCGCCGTCGCAGAAGGTCCAGGTGATTATTTCCGCCCCGGATGGAGAGATGAGCGCCGTTATAGCAGAGGGGAAAGATTACATCGTGGATCTGGCTCGTCTCGATACCCTGACCATCGGGGGTGATGTGGGGGAACCGAAGGGTGCGGCGACAGGTGTCGTTGGTCCCATGCGGATATTTGTTTTACTGGAAGGGACGGCCGGTATTAATATTGCCGCGGAAAAGGCGAGGCTCGAAAAGGAAATAGCAAAGGTGACGGGGGAACTGGCCCTTGTCTCGAAAAAACTGGCCAACCGTGATTTCTTAGCAAAGGCCGCGGAAGCAGTGGTTAGAAAGGAAGAGGGGAAATTCCGGGAACTGAGGGATAAGCATGTTATGCTGGAGGCAGCCATCGTGAAGGTGCGGGAGATGGAAGCGGCCTAAGGGGGCATGGCGAGTGACCTCGTATTTTATGAAATGTATCGTACCCCGGCTGATACAGGCAGCGCTGGAAGAGGATGTAGGGGTGGGGGATGTCACAACGGGCGCTGTACTCATCGGTGAAGAGGTTGGTTCCGCCCAGGCGGTGGCTAAATCGGCGCTGGTGGTAGCGGGGATAGATGTTTTCAAAGAGGTTTTTCTCTTCTGGGATAAAGATTTAAAGTTTACCGGCCTCAGGGGAGACGGTCAGACGGCTGCACCGGGCGATGTCCTGGCGGAAATTTCCGGAAAGCTCAGTAGCATTCTGGTGGCAGAGAGGGTGGCCCTCAATTTTTTTCAGAGGATGTGCGGCATTGCGGGAATGACGAGACAGTATTCGGAGGAGATCAAAGGGACACGGGCAAAAATCCTTGATACGAGAAAGACGGCGCCGGGGATCAGGGTTCTTGACAGGTATGCCGTAAGGATTGGGGGTGGTTTTAACCACCGGTTTGGTCTGTATGATGGTGTCCTGATCAAAGACAATCATATCGCCGCGGCAGGTGGCATTACCCGTGCGGTGGCCATGGTTCGGGATCATATCCCCCATACACTGAAGGTGGAGGTTGAAGTCAGGAATCTGACGGAGGTTGAGGAGGCAATCGCTTCGGCGGTGGATGTGATTATGCTCGATAATATGAGTATCTCTGAGATGAGGGAAGCGGTTTCCCTGGTCAGGGGAAGGATACCGCTTGAGGCATCGGGAGGTGTCAACCTTTCCAACGTGAAACAAATTGCCGAAACGGGGGTTGATTTTATCTCGGTAGGCGCACTGACACACTCCGTAACGGCATCGGATATATCCCTCATAATTCGTAGCCATCGTGGATAACGGAAAACAGCCGGTGGATTTTAATGAAGACACGTTAAGGGGCCTTCTCTCGGGAAGGCGAATAGGGGGCAGCGTATACTTTTTCCGTAAAGTTGCCTCCACAAACGAGATTGCCTGCGAGCTTGCCTTGAAGGGCGCTTCCGAGGGGACCGTTGTCATTGCAGATGCTCAGACAAAGGGAAAAGGTCGTTTTAACAGGGTGTGGCAATCACCTGCGGGCTGTAATCTATATACATCAATCGTCATCAGACCCCCTACAGAACCTGCCCTTGCTTCGCAGATTACTCTTATGACAGGCGTTGCTGTAGCCGAGCTCCTCTCCTCCTATTGCCCCTATGTTACCCTTAAGTGGCCGAATGATGTACAGATCGGCGGGAAAAAGGTGTCCGGTATCCTTGCACAGATGCGGGCCTCCGGGAAGAGAGTTGATTTTATTATTGTGGGGATCGGTACCAATATTAACATGAAAAGGGATGCATTCGAGGAGACTATTCAAGATATTTCAACATCCTTAAGAGAGGAAACAGGGGGCGATATTTCCCGCGTTGATTTGACCGTTAAATTGTACGATAGCTTTGAGAGATGGTATGCAAGGTATATCAGGGATGGATTCGATCCGATAAGGGATATGTGGCTCAAATACAACAGCAAGGGAAGGCATGTCCAGGTGGTGTCTGGAAATGAGTTGTACAAAGGGGAAGTAGTGGGTATTGATGGAGACGGGGCGCTCCTCCTTCGTGATGAAAATAAGATCACCAGGCGGATCATCGCCGGTGATGTTTCAATTCTCAGAGGTTTAGTATGCTTTTAGCCATTGATGTGGGAAATACGGACACCGTCCTCGGTTTATATGATGAAGATGAACTGATCCATGACTGGAGGATCAGGACAGTTGTTGATCATACCGTGGATGAGTACGGGTTGCTGATCCTTAGCCTGTACAAATCACGGAGAGTCAGATCGAGAGTAATTAAGGATATTATTATTTCTTGTGTTGTTCCGCCGATGTTGAATATCCTGGAGCCGGTTTGCAGTAAGTATTTTGATATCAAGCCCTTCATTGTCGGGCCGGGCATTAAGACGGGGATGCCGATTTTTTATGATAATCCGAGGGAAGTAGGGGCTGATCGGATTGTCAATGCCGTTGCGGCCTATGAAAAACATAAGAGGGCGCTCATTATTGTAGATTTCGGCACCGCTACTACCTTTGATTATGTGTCAGTCAAAGGGGAATATATGGGGGGGTGTATATCGCCCGGGATCATGATTTCCTCTGAGGCCCTCTTTGCCCGGGCGGCGAAGCTGCCGCGGGTGGAATTGACCAAACCCAAGACGATTATCGGCAAGGATACGGTGAGCAGTATGCAGGCAGGGATCGTTTACGGCTATGCGAGTCTTGTGGATGGTATTGTCGAACGCATGAAAGCAGAGGTAAAATCAGATCCCCTGGTCGTGGCGACAGGGGGACTGGCGAAGATCGTCGCGCCTGAGACAAAAAGCATTGCTGTCGTTGATGAAATGCTTACCCTGGAAGGACTTCGCATCATCTATTTGCGAAACAGATAAGGTGCAAAACCGCCGAGATTTATACTCATTGTCATGTCAATCAAGAAATGTCATTTCGACCGCAGGGAGAAATCTAAGATTTCTCAGTCGTGGAGACTCCTTCGAAATGACACAGCAATTCTCGGTGAATATTTTTAGCTCCTATTGATAGGGCATTTAGTCGAATCTCGGAAATATTTTTCGCGAAGATTTTCAGCCCTGCATATCTAAGGACTTAATATCATTAAAGAAATAAAAACTAGACATTTCCCTTTTAATACTGTATGTAATTCAGCAGGTTACAACATACCTCCCATTTTAGGGGAAAGGGAAAGTGCACTTAAAAAAGCATCTGAGC
>MNZP01000069.1 GCA_001873675.1 Syntrophaceae bacterium CG2_30_49_12
AGGGAATACTATAAAGATTTTGAGTCCCAGTTTTTCGGATTTGATCCCACCGTGCAGATACATAAACTCCCCGGGGGAGCCACAGGTTCAAGTTTTGAACAGGCCGTTAAGGGAGGGTTTCTACACTTGATGCCGGAAATCCTGCAAAATGAACTGCCGAAGGTTCAAGTAGAGTTGGGAAACTGGTGGAGTGTAACACCTGGTTCCCAGATCCTCTGGACGACGGCGGTCGGAAACGTCCTGAAGAAGGCGAGATACAAATATGCCAGTCACGATCTGAAGAATCTGCTGTTAGGTAGATACGGTGAGTTTCCCTTTTACCGGCCGTCGGACGATATTTATCAGACCATCTTTGGCCTGGCGTGGAAAGAGATCATAGAACGTGACGGTGGTTACCAGAAGATTGAAGACACAGACCTTGAGGTAGAAAAGGGGAACCTGGAACATCGTATGGGACGGGCTACAACAGAGGATGAACTGGTTTTATATTTACAGCACGGGAATGATGCGGTGGATTTCTTCAAATTTGAGGCAAAATACGGTAAAACATGGGTACTGCCTCCCTCTATCTGGTTTAAGCGGGGAGGGTTTGATCTCGGGGAAAGATTAGAGTTTCCCGATGCTTCCGGGAAAAGGCATTCCATTGAAATTGGTCCGCAACGCAGGACTAAGACAAGAGATGTGGTAACACACCTTATTATTGACCACCACCCGGAACCGATACTAACAGAGCTTAGAGAGGAAGGAGTGGAGGTCAAGAGAAAGGTTGCACTATCCTCGAAAGAGATTGACGCTCTAACAAAGGCAGGCGACATCCGGTCACAGATTGCCGCCTGTGTCAGGGAAATCCCCGTGGCGGAAGGAGATGAGGTAGCGGCGGGACAGCTGCTGATCGTTCTGGAGGCCATGAAGATGCTGAATAATATTACATCGGAAATAAATGGAAAAGTGGGAGAGATATTTGTGTCTCCGGGCGATACGGTCGCCGTGGGCGATCCGTTAATGACCATCGGGAAGGACTGAGGTTAGGGATCAGGGGTCAGGGGTGTATCCATGCTGGGTTTAATGCTGAAAAAGGTTGTGGGAAGTAAGAACGACAGGGAATTGAAGCGGCTCTCTGTCATTGTTCGTGAGATAAACGATCTTGAACCATCAATGATGGCGGCAAGCGATGAGGAACTCAAGGCCAAGACCCCATATTTTAAGGAAAAACTCTCTAATGGGGCGGAACCTGAGGATATCCTGCCGGAGGCATTCGCCGTCGCAAGAGAGGCAGCCAGACGTACCGTACAGATGAGGCCATTTGATGTTCAGGTCATCGGCGGCCTCGTCCTCCATGAGGGAAAAATTGCGGAGATGAAGACCGGCGAGGGTAAGACACTGGCAGCAACTATGCCGCTGTATCTGAACGCGCTGACCGGGAAAGGCGCCCATCTGGTGACGGTGAATGATTACCTGGCAAAGAGGGATGCCCAATGGATGGGACCTATCTATGAATTTCTCGGCATGTCCATCGGCGTCGTGGTGCACGGGATGAGTGATGACGAGAGGAGGGCTGCCTATCATGCGGACATCACCTATGGCACCAACAATGAATTCGGCTTTGATTATCTCCGTGACAACATGAAGTTTGTCCTGGAAGATTTTGTGCAGCGGGAATTCCATTATGCGATCGTTGACGAGGTGGACAGTATCCTGATTGATGAAGCGAGAACGCCTTTGATCATCTCCGGTCCCTCAGAGGAATCCACCGACAAGTACTACCGTATAAATCAAATTATTCCGAGGCTCAAAAGGAGCCAGGACTATACGGTGGATGAAAAAAGCCGTACCGTTGTTCTGACGGAAGAAGGTGTCTCCCATGTGGAAAGTTATCTCAAGGTAACCAATCTCTTTGAACTAAAAAATATCGAGCTCCTTCACCATGTGAACCAGGCATTGAAGGCCCACACCATTTTCAAACGGGACGTGGATTACCTGGTAAGGGATGGAAAGGTCATCATCGTTGATGAGTTCACAGGGAGGGTGATGCCGGGAAGACGCTACAGCGACGGGTTACATCAGGCCCTCGAGGCGAAAGAAAAAGTAACGATAGAACAGGAAAATCAAACCCTCGCCTCCATCACCTTTCAGAATTACTTCAGGATGTACCGCAAACTGGCAGGAATGACCGGCACAGCCGATACAGAGGCGGCCGAATTTAAAAAGATATACAATCTCGATGTAGCTGTCATTCCTACGAATATGCCGATGATAAGAGCTGACTATACCGATGTGATCTACAAGACGGAAAAGGAGAAATTCAATGCCATCATTGAGGAAACAAAAGAGTTACACAAAACAAAGAGACCCGTCCTGGTGGGAACGATATCCATAGAAAAATCCGAGCTTTTAAGTAAATACCTGAGCCGTACCGGGATCAAGCATCATGTCCTGAATGCAAAACACCACGAAAAAGAGGCAGAGATCATCGCCCAGGCCGGCCAGCCGGGTATGGTGACTATTTCGACCAATATGGCAGGCAGGGGAACTGATATAAAGCTTGGGGATGGTGTGGCTGAGGTTGGCGGTCTCCATATCCTGGGAACGGAAAGGCATGAAAGCCGCAGGATAGACAACCAGCTCAGAGGACGGTCGGGCAGGCAAGGGGATAAAGGGTCTTCAAGGTTTTACCTCTCCCTCGAGGACGATCTACTCCGAATATTCGGCGGGGAGAGGATCTCCTCCATCATGGAACGAATCGGCATTGAAGAAGATCAACCCATCGAACATCGCCTGATCTCCAAAGCCATCGAAAATGCCCAGAAAAGAGTAGAAGGGCAGAATTTCGAGATGCGTAAACACCTCCTGGAATATGATGACGTAATGAACAGACAGAGGCAGGTGATCTACGAACAGCGGAAAAAAGCGCTACGAGGTGAGGAACTGTGGTCGGACATTGAAGAAATGCTGGAAGAGGTTGTGGAAGATTTAGTCACGGAACATATAGACGAAAAGCGCCATCCTGAGGAATGGAATCTCAAAGGACTGGACGATATGGTCTTCAAGCAATTTTCTTTGAGATTGAATCTCGGTGAACAAGATGACGGTCTTAATAGAGAAGGCATTGAGGAAGCAATTCTTTCAAGTGTCAAAGCCCTCCTGAGAAACAAGGAAAAAGATTTTGGCGAACCTCTGATGACTTATCTCATAAAGGTGATCATGCTCCAATCCATAGATGCACACTGGAAGGATCAGTTGCTGGCCATGGACCACCTTAAAGAGGGTATAGGACTTCGGGGGTACGGCCAGAAGGACCCTGTCAGGGAGTATCAAAAAGAGGGGTACGAGATGTTCATGGACATGATCTACCGTATCAAGGAGGACACCCTTCTTAAGCTCTGCATGGTCAAGATTCAGCGAGAAGAAGAAATTGAACAGATACGGGAACAATCCAGCCAAGAATATATCCTGAGTCGTGGCGAGGAATCGGCAACCCCCTCTACCGTTAAAAAAGAAGACAAGGTGGGAAGAAATGCCCCCTGTCCCTGCGGAAGCGGGAAAAAATATAAGAAGTGCTGCGGATTGTAAGTTGGTAGTTACTATGATTGATAAATACAACAGAGAGATAAATTATCTGAGGGTATCGGTCACGGACAGGTGCAACCTCCGTTGTGTTTACTGTACCCCCAGGGAAGGGCAATCTTTGTTGGGGCATGATGATATCCTGCGATATGAAGAAATATCGAGAATCATCAGGATGGCCGTGAAGATAGGGGTTGCCAAGGTCAGGATAACCGGCGGCGAGCCCCTTGTCAGGCATGGCATTGTAGATTTCATTGCCTCCCTGAAGACGATAGAAGGTATTGATGACATTAGCCTGACAACAAACGGTACGTTCCTCGAGGCATTTGCAGAGAGACTCTTCGATGCCGGCATGAAACGGATCAATATAAGTCTTGATTCCCTCCATGCCGGGAAATACGCCCGTATTACCAGGGGAGGGGATCTGGACGCAGTTCTTCGGGGTATTGATAAGGTATGCAGGATCGGTTTTTCGCCTATCAAGATCAATACTGTGGCGATAAAAGGATTTAATGACGACGAGATACTGGATTTTACAAGACTGGCACTTTATAAACCGTATCAGATCAGGTTTATTGAGTTAATGCCGATAGGTCAGGCAGGCATGGAGAATAACGGCAAATACCTATCTAACGATATCGTTAAGGAGAGAATCAGCAGGTTTTACCGGCTTGAACCTGTCAATGGCAATCAGGAGTCAGGGGTCAGGGATCAGGGATCAGAGGTCAGGGATCAGGGGGCAGGGGGCAGTGGTCCTGCACAGATATTCAGGATCGCAGGTGGTGTGGGAGAGATTGGTTTCATAAGCCCCGTCAGCCGTCAGTTCTGTCGCTCCTGTAACCGGCTTCGTCTTACTGCGGACGGCCATTTGCGTGCGTGCCTACTTTCAGAGGCAGAGGTAGACCTGAAGGGTCCGCTGCGGAACGGATGTTCTGATGAGGAGTTAGAAAGGCTTCTAAAAAGGGTAATTGCCGGAAAACAGAAGCAGTACAGTATGGCCTGTAATGAAAACCACGTCAAAAAGTGCATGAGAGAGATGTCTTCCATCGGTGGATGAGGAGCAGCGAGGGGGGAAGAGATGATTTTTGATGAGGAGATGACCCGGTCTTACGATGACTGGCTGCAGACACCTGTCGGCGGTTATATTGACAGGAGGGAAAAGGAACTGATCCTTGCCCTTACCATGCCGAAAAAAGGGGAAAGGCTTCTTGACGTGGGCTGCGGTACGGGTGAACATCTCCTCCTCTTCCGGGAAAGAGGTTGTGATGTAACAGGAATCGAACCGTCGCCCTTTATGCTTGAAATAGCCAGGCAAAAACTCGGTAATCGAGCGGACTTCCATTTAGGAAAGGCCGAGGATCTCCCCTTTTCCGATAATGAATTCGATATTGTAACTTTGATTACTACTCTCGAGTTCGCCGACGATCCCGAAAAGGCGATCACTGAGGCCATCCGGGTATCACGGGATCGGGTCTTCCTCGGGGTTCTCAACAAATGCTCTCTGATTGGCGCCCAGCGGAGGTTAAAGCTATTCGGTCCCTCTGTTTATCACAGCGCCCGCTTTTTTCACATTGTTGAATTGACCGCGATGGTGAGGAATCAACTTCATGGTGTCCGTATCCAGTGGGGAAGTGTTATTTTTCTGCCCTACGGATGGTATAAATTTGCCGGAGTTATGGAAGAGTCTCTTCCGGTGATGAAAAATCCCTTCGGCGCCTTTGTCGGTCTTTCATTTCCTGTTACCTTCAGGTACAAAACAATCCAGGACGTTATCATGAAACCCTTTGAGATAAAGGTGAAAAGTGGATATCCGGTGGGGGGAGTTGTGAGGAGGGTAAAGAAATGGTAACTATTCAGCCACTAAGCCACCAAGACACTAAGATCATATAATTATTCTTCATCTTCAGACAAAGTGGAAAAACTCATATCTATCCTTCGTGTCTTAGTGCCTTGGTGGCTACCTGAACAGTTACGAAAATAATTTGTCGGAGTAGTTTAATTACTCTCCATTCCCTAAGGGACATTTCTTATGGCACGAGGAACATAGTACGTGCAGGTGAGGACAGAAATAGATGTCCCGGATATTTTTTCCACACCCCTGACATACAATGGGGTCAAGAGAGTGGGTCACCGGATTATAGATAAGGGAGAGGGTTTTTTGACTCTTTCCCGCTGAGAGTCGGTAAATAATCTTTACCACCGGTATCCTGATTAACCTGGCGGCAGAGGGAACCACCCGTACAGCAATGCTATACTTCTGGAAGAGGTCATCCCGTTTCCTTGCCAATTCCTCGGGGAGAAGGGCTGTTTTCTCCTTTCGGTCCCTGATCAGGTCTTCTGACAGCCCTGGTTTCTCAAGACTCTTTTCCATTTCTCTCTTTAGGCTGTGGTAGTACTCCTCGAGGTTCGCCGCATCCCTGCGGAAGCGCCTGCGCATACTCTCTCGAAAGGGGTATATCTCTCCTCTCAAAGCCTCTTCCAGATGAACTTTCGTATGCGCGAGGGCGTTTTCCCACCTTAAGTCGTCTCCCAACTGTTTCGGTAGAAGTTGAAAGTCCCTCTTAGGATCTGAGAGGATCTCCACCATGCCAGGAATATAGGCGCCGGTTTCACAGTTCAATACCAACCTAACAAGTCCCTCTTTCTGTTCATCACTTTGCGCCACATAGTGACACTGTAATAAAAGGTAATGGACATTCGTCGTCCCGGTAGCTTCTATCCTGCCGGTAAATTTATAAAACCGGAACTGCTCCCCAATTAAACGGTCAAACCCCCGGCTCTTGAGATAATCAACCTCCAGCCGGCAACTTACCAGAGGGATGTTACCACAGACTATCTCCAGTATCCTGTCCAGAAAGGGAGACCCGTAGCCGGCAAAGGCCTGACCATTCAATCCGGAATCTGCCCCATCGCCAATACGGATATGCTCAGGAACTTTCAGCAAATCCGAAAGTGCTTCGGGCAGGAGGGCTTCGAATCCCCCCTCGTATCTCTCGAGGAGAGCCCCTCTGTTCTCCAAAAACCGGAAGAGAAATTGATCCAGCCCTTGATCCGATTTAGAGTTCATAGTTTTCTCCAAACAATTTTTCCTCTAAGGCCTTAGTTTGCTGGTAACCGGTTTTTGCTCGTTTTAATTTGTCTTCCAGTTGGCCAAATCTCTTTTCCCTCTCTTCAGTTGAGGTTAAGTTCCAGATGTCGTAGACCATTTCGGAAAAATCCCGCTCTTCCCTGATCCGTCCTAAGATCATCTCAATCTCTCCGATAACCATTTCAAACATATTGATCTTCTTATCTAAAATCTCTAAGATATAATCTTCCGCACTTTCCACAGCACAGAGATTATAGATCAACACCTCTTTCTCCTGTCCAATCCGGTGAATACGACCGATCCGCTGTTCTATCCTCATAGGGTTCCAGGGGAGATCGTAGTTGATCATACAATGGCAAAACTGGAGGTTGCGGCCCTCACCGCCGATCTCGGTAGTGAGGAGGATGTTCTGCCTCTCCCGGAAACTCTGGATTTGCTCATCCTTCATCCGCTGATCCATCTGGCCGTGAAAAAGAGCGAAAGGAAGTTTCCGTGAAGTCAAAAATTCAGCAATATACTTGAGGGTACCGAGATATTTCACAAAAATTATCTTCTTTTCCGGAGAAGTCTCGATAAGCTTAAGAAGGGTCTTATTCTTACTGCTTTCCTTAAGGGACAGGCCGAGATGGTATATCGCCTCAATCTCCTTTTCATAGAGCCGAAGGTTATCCTCCCTCTGGAGGAGACGAGAGAGGGTAACGCTTACTGCCTGAGGCGATGACCCTGCCTCCTCCAACAGATTCCTGAGGAGTAATCGGTGTCTGATACCATCGGCGACATTGATATCCCTCACGAGGGCAGAGAGTTTTTCATAGAGGGCTTTTTCCAGGGGGGAAGGTTCAACTCTGATGGTCTGAGCAAAACGGGGAGGGATCTGGACCCTGGCTAAGGCCCTGGTATTCCGGATCATTACCTGGCTTAAGAGCTCCCTCAACTTACTCCGATTTTGTGGATCCGTGGGATCGCCCCTGGTCATAAATTCATTCCGGAACTCAGTAGCGGTCTTGAGCTGGCCCGGTTTCAAGAGGGTGACCAGATTGTAAAGTTCCATCAAATTGTTCTCTACCGGGGTGGCAGTGAGGAGGAGGAGAAACCTCTTTTTAAAACTGTTCACCAATTTCCAGTTGAGGGTATTCCGGTTCTTGAGATGATGAGCCTCATCAACAATAACCATGTCATACTCCCTTTTGATAACGAGGGGGAAATTGTTTTTGGACTTCGCAATATTGATAGAGGCCAGGATAAAGGGCTCGTCCCAGAAAGACAGCTCCCTGGTGCGGTAATCCTCGTCGTCGGTGGAGGAAAAGTGAAGGTCAAACTTAACCCGTAGCTCTTCCTTCCACTGACTTACCAGGGAAGAAGGGACAAGGATCAGGGCATTCTTTACCATCCCCCGTTGCAGATACTCTTTGAGTACCATGAGGGCCTCGATGGTTTTCCCCAGGCCTACCTCATCCGCCAGAAGCGCACGACCACGAAAGTCTTTCAGGACTTTTCTCGCTGTCTCCTCCTGATACCAGAAGGAGCGCACCTCTTTCAGAGAGCTAAGGCAGATAAGACTTTCAAAGGTTTCCCGGAAACGGATCCTGTATCCCTGTAAGGTAAGTTCAAAATCCTCCAGGGGACTGAACCTTCTTGTCGTTAGAACCTCCTCAAGGGGCCGCAGATCTACCTGTATGGAAAGGGGAATATCAGGGAGAGGGGCCACATCAACCCTCTTTTCTGGCCTATCTGCCACCTCCGGTGAGGAAGCTATCGGTTTTGTATCTTCTAAAGATGGTCCTTTACCGATTTCCAGCATTGCCCGACAGTGCTTCTCTTCCTGCCGCAGGGTCTCAAGGAAGGGATTTTTGGACGAGCCCCGCATCCTGGGGCTGGAGATGAGTGGTATTGTCTCTTGAATAAGGCTCAAGGCCTGCTCATATTTACCTGTTTCTCTAAGTAGCCTGGAGAGAAAATACCTTTCATCCAGTTCGATAAACCCATAGGTATGAAGCCATAGGAGGGCCTTGAGTTCTATATCAGCCCTCTTCATTCTCCTTCCCAGACGAGCTAATGCAGAAAGAAACACCTTATTTTTGGGATCGAGGTGAATGGCCCTTTCGAGATAAGACAATGCCTCATCGAGGGTCCTGGAATTTTGCCTTCCCAGGGCTTCGGAATATAGGCATTCTGCCTTCTCTCTCTGGAGATAGTTGGCGAGTCCCCGTCGGCGGGCCTTCTTTTTTTCCTTTCTTTTAACCCTTTTCTTTTCTTCTCTTGTAGATCCTGGAGACATGGGGATTCTGTTTGTTGTTCTGGGGGAAAAAGGTTTGCTCAGTCGCTGATTCTCCTGGTGGGCGGTACTGAGATTTAGCATCTGAAGGTAGCACTCTTCCGCCCACGCCCAGGTTGACCGGATAGTCAGGATTGACTATACTTCAAAGGAATGCCTCTTTTCAAGAGAAAAAACTCCTCTGGGTTTAAAGTGATTTAGGAAGAGCTGACCATTAAGAAGACTTGCCTTTTCCGGGTGGAAGGTCTATAAGGATGACCCTAAGTCAATCAACATGGCGGGCAATAGTTCGGTTGATGGTAACTATTCAGCCACCAAGGCACAAAGACCCAAAGAGAAGATGGATATAAATTGAATAACGGAGTTTTCTCATTAATTTCAATGTGCCATCAGTAATGTCCGGTTAGGATTTTGCATATGATTGATCCTGGTTTGGCG
>MNZP01000141.1 GCA_001873675.1 Syntrophaceae bacterium CG2_30_49_12
CGTTCTTATACGGGGCAAATGCAACCGGTGTGGTGCCTGCTGCGATTCCTGCCCTGCCGGCGCGGCACGATTAGCCGATGACGGCTACCCCACATATGATCTTAAAACGTGCATCGGTTGTGCCCAGTGTATTGCCCTCTGTCCCGAAGTTGCCCTCAAAATCTTATGGGATACCGATGATACGGTTTTTCAGGAGAAAATGGTGGAGACGGCAGCGGCAGTATGGAAACTTATCAAAGACAGGAGCGTCATCATCAGCGCCCTGCTCAACATAACCACGGAATGCGACTGTCTTGGCGGGGAAAATCCTGTGATATTTCCAGATGTGGGTTTTGTAGGGGGGTATCATCCGGTGGCTGTTGATGCGGAATCGCTAAGGCTTGTAGGAGCGGGGGTTTTTGATAAAGCCCATCCGCATATCCCCTGGCCCAGGCAGTTCGCTTACGCCAGGGAAATAGGCTTCCTTGCCTGAAAAAGATCTATCTCGTTTTAAGGCGATAAGACTTTAGCCGCATGATGGGATGGTAGGACTGTTTAGCCTGTGCAAGACCGTCAATCCCCATATCGCTTTCCTTGTTAATGTATTCATATCCCGTGAAAAGTTGCCTGGCACATTCACAGTCCAGGAACTGGTAGAGTCCTTTAATATGAGAAAAGGCCTTCTCAAAGATCAGAACAGCCATGTTATCAGTTAGATGTATACGCACACCAAAGGCGCTTACGAGGCCATCAAAGCGGACGAGAAGTCCATCCACTTCGAGTAGTTCTATATTATTGAGCATATTGATCGCCGCCTTTTTTTCACAGGCCAGATTTTCTTCCTGATCACTTTCATAGTGATAATCTTCACACCACTTTTCGAGAAAATCGAGACAATCCCCGGCATTCCTCGGAGAAATTTTTTCTATCTCTACCCTGCCGGTCTCAAGGTAAGCCCTGGTAAACTGGTGGATGAGATTCCTCTTCTTTGCATACCGCCGGCCCTTGAGCTGGGTAAGGTCTTTTGTGAGGAAGACATAGTCTTCATATTCCCTTTGCTCGATCACTTCAAAGTATGGTTCGACCTCTGGAAGGCCTTGCCCTTCTATATAGTCTTCCGGTATAAACCGGTATTCTGTAAATCCTAATCGGATTGCAAGGTTATGGAGATCTCGTGGTGAAAACTCTTGGTCAGGAGAAAAGGGAAGGATCAGATGACGATTATCGGGGCGCTTGGTTGATTCAGTACAGAAGATGAGGGTATTATCTTCTACGGCATAAAACGGCTGATATATGTCGTTACTCCACACGATGATAGAGGGGAGGGAATAAGCGGCCAGTTTGTTACTCTGGCCGTTGACGAATAGTTTCAGATGATGATAATCGGAAGGTTTTAGAGGTTTTAATTCTGTGGTCATTTTTTTAAGAGCATGGGGGTTGCGTCCGGCATCTGGTTAAATCCAAGGTGACGGTAAAAGTCAGAGGAGCCTTTCTCTGCAATCAGACCTATCCACTGCAGGCCGTCTGCATGCAGGCGCGCAACTATCTTTTTCAGGATATTTGCGCCTATTCCTCGGCCTCTGTGAGAGTGATGAACGGTTACATCCTGAATATAGGCATCGCTTGTCCTGTCGCTGATGGCCCTGCCCATGCCGATAATTTCGCCTCCTTCCACGGCGACAAGGAAGCAATGGCTGCCTGCGGCAATACGCACAACCATGTCATCGTCGTCAACTTCCTGCGACCACCACCCCTGCATGCGGTACAAAGCGATGATTTGCCTGATCTGCTCGGGACTTGGGTTTACGATAAATGTGTAAGTTACCATCCTGTCCGTTTGATAGCGATGCTATCATCGGTTTCTTATGGGAGCCTTTTTCGAACTCGACCAGTGCTTTATCACTAAAGGGGTTAGCGATTCCCACTAACCCCCTGATTTTCCCTGGTGGAGCTGAGGGGGATCGAACCCCTGACCTCATGACTGCCAGTCATGCGCTCTCCCAGCTGAGCTACAACCCCACTCTTCTCTCTTAAGAATACATATGGTCTCATTATCTGTCAATACATTTTTCTGGTAAACGGCTGGCCCAAAAAGAGCTATGAAAGATGCGGTAGTTATGATATGAGTTGGCCGATGAAAAAAATGTCTCTATTAAACAAAAAGGGCACTTTAGCTCACTTCAAACTTTAGGCATTTTAGAATCTTATGCATAAAACAATACTGATTGTAGATGACGAGGAGAGTATCTGTCAGTCTCTGGGAGCTGTTCTAAGCGATGAGGGGTACGATGTCCTGACGGCAGGGAGAGGGGAGGAAGCGCTGAAGATTATCAAAGAGGATCTCCCCTTTCTTGTCTTCCTCGACATATGGCTTCCGGGGATCGATGGAATTGAGACGCTCAAAATAATTAAGTCTGAAAATCCCGAGATAAGGGTAGTAATGATTTCGGGCCATGGGACAATTGAAACGGCGGTCAAGGCAACGAAGATCGGGGCTTTTGACTTTATTGAAAAACCCCTCTCCCTGGAAAAGGTAATCCTCATTGCCAATCATGTCTCGGACATGGTCCGTTTAGAAGAGGAGAATATATTATTAAAACAGAAAGTTACCCAGGAGTACGAACTTACCGGTAACAGTGGGCCGACCTTAGAATTAAGAGAGATGATTGGTCTTGTAGCCCCGACCAATGCCTGGATTTTAATCATGGGGGAAAATGGCACGGGAAAGGAACTCGTTGCCAGGTCAATACATCGTCAGAGCAAAAGGGCAGGCAAACCGTTTATTGAGGTCAATTGTGCTGCCATACCGGAAGAATTGATAGAAAGCGAGCTTTTTGGTCACGAAAAGGGGGCCTTTACCGGAGCTACAGAAAAAAGGAGGGGGAAGTTTGATCTGGCGAATTCGGGGACGATTTTTCTCGATGAGGTTGCCGATATGAGTCTGAAGGCTCAGGCAAAGATTCTCCGGATTCTCGAGGAAAAAAAGTTTGAGAGGGTAGGGGGGTCCAAGCTTATCGCCACAGATGTTCGGGTGCTTGCCGCTACCAACAAGGATCTTGAAAAGGAGATGGAAGAAGGGAGATTCAGGCAGGATCTCTACTACCGGCTCAATGTCATTCCTTTAAGAGTTCTTCCCCTTAGAGAGAGGAAAGAGGACATCCCTCTCTTAGTCAGTCGTTTCTTGGGGGAACTCGCTATGAAAGAAGGGGAGACTGAGAAATCAATGACCGAAGATGCCCTGGCTGTATTAATGGAGCATAACTGGCCTGGGAATGTAAGAGAGTTAAAGAATGTTATTGAACGGTTGGTTATTATGACTCCAAAAGACGTAATTTCCGGCAGTAATATCCCTCTCTTAGTTCCCGAAAGTCAAAATGTTGATGGGGATGATTCGTGGTATGCTATAAATTCTTACCGGCTGGCAAAGATGAATTTTGAAAAGCGGTATCTCGCAAGAAAACTGCGGGAGTACGAGGGGAATGTTTCAAGGACGGCGGAGGCTATTGGTTTGGAACGGAGCAATCTTCATAGAAAGATTAAAAGCTATGGCCTGGAAGTAAAAAATGGTTCCTGAGAGCTTTACAAAAAGCCCACCTTAAGCAGGAAGGTTACTATTGCTTTTCCCTCGTTCTTGTTCCCTGGGAAGCTGAAGGTTGAGACCGGAGAAGGAAAATTTATTAAAGGGTAAAAATATCAACCCCAGGATGATCGTGGTCCCGATGGACAGGAAATGATAGATGACGGCGAAGGTGAAAGCATCTGTTCGGGGAATGCTGAACAGACTGAGCGAAAGGACGCAGAAGAAGTGCCAGTTTCCGATAAATCCCGGCGCTGTGGGTATGGTAATCCCGATAATTAGAATAATCATCAGGACAAAGGCAGCGACAGGGGGCAGATGGAAACCGAAGGCGAAGAAGAGGATGTAGATCACCAGAACCCCCATCAGCCATATCAGGCCGGACAGAAATATAACATAGATAATGCATCTGGTATAGGTGATGATTTTAAAACCATCTGTAAAGTGGTGGATTAAATGGTTAAGTTTTTGGGCGTACCTATCCGGCAGTCGGTTGAGAATAGTGTTTACGACCTTAAAGGACGTCTCAGGTTTGACGATCATAAAGATCATCATGGCCAGCACGGCCATAGAGATTAAAAAGAAAAAGAGACTTGCCTCAATCAACCAAGAGGGCAGGGGTATGAAGAAAATAACAAAAGCGGCCATGATGAGGATCGTGAAACTGTCAAAGACACGTTCCACAAAAATAGTTCCCAGGGCTGCGGTCATCCTGACGTTGCTTTTTTTTGAGATGAGATAAGGTCTTGCCAGTTCACCAAGCCTTGCCGGCATAGCCACAATGGCTAAAAAACCGACACTTGTTACAGAGAAAAGAGAGAGTTGATCAACCTTTTCTATAGGGCTCAAGATTACCCCCCACCGCAGTGATCTAAGTACTTGTGCCAAAAGTATGAGCATCAAAACCGGAGGGATGTATCTGTATTTGATGGTCTTGAATCCCTCGACAACGTCGAGAAGGCGAATCCCCCTGACAGTCAGGTAAATCAGAACAGCGCTTAACAGGAGACCCACAATCATTTTCTTCTTCATCGGTTGGTTCCGGGTCAGAGAACAAATGTGAAGTTTGAAGTGAGCTAAAGTGCCTAAAGTTACAGGAAAATCAAACACTTTAGTCACTTCACACTTTAGTTCACTTTAGTCACTTTTTCCGGTTTATCCGGGAGGTGATCATTTATCGCTTTTGGGGGAAAGATTGTCACTTATTTTGTCGTGCAAAAGCTGTGACGAGAGCTTATTGCCTATCAGTCCGACCCGTATAGCTACAGTGGTGAGATCTTTTGCCTTGTAACTGACCGTGAACTGAACCTTTTCGTCGTTGATAGCAGCAGAGATTGTTCCTTTGCCGACTTCCTTATATGGCATAACATCCACAGCACGCATATCTGCCACGGTTTTTTCACAGGCAGCCCATACCTTTTCAAAGGAAGAGTAATAGTCTGTCTTTAACTCCCCATTGATATAAAGGTAGGTTCCCGAACCTGCCCCCACTGCGGCGCCCCCGACCGCCAGGACCGCGCAACCGGAGATGAAAAAAATACCTGTCACCAAAAGTAAAAACCAGTTTTTTCTCCTTAGCATGACCTTCCCCCTTCCATTTTAAATAACTCTAGTCACTTGTAACGCTATCTCACTTTAGGCGCTTAACTCGCCGCTTAGCTCGGCAAATTTTCTGAGGAGTTCCTCCTGTTTCCTGGTTAGACTGGTGGGTACCGCAACCACCAGCTCCACAACCTGGTCTCCACGCCCGAATCCCTTCAGGTGAGGAATTCCTTTCCCTTTCAGGCGAAGTATCGTGCCGTTCTGTGTTCCTCTCGGGATCTTCAACTTTTCAGAACCATTTAAGGTGGCCACCGAGATGCTTGCCCCCAGGGCTGCCTGAACAAAAGAAATGGCAATCTGGCAGTGGACATCATCATCTTTTCTTGTAAAAAATTCGTGAGGTTCTACATGAATAAAGACATAAAGATCACCATTTGCCCCTCCGAAATCTCCTTGTTCTCCCTCACCCCGCAGTCTTAGACGTGAACCGCTGTCTACCCCGGCAGGTATCTTGAGATGGACGGTTTTTGCTACTTTTACCCTGCCCATTCCTTTACATGCCTTGCACGGATCAGTTATAATACTGCCCTGGCCCCGGCACTGTGGACAGGTGGTGCTTATACGGAAAAACCCACTGGTCTGGGTTACCTGACCTCTCCCTTGGCAGCGGCGGCATATCTCAGGGGGCTTCCCTGGTGTAGCGCCAGTGCCCCCACAATTTTGACACCTCTCAGATTTCTCTACTTTTATGCCGGTAGAGGCACCAAAGGTGGCATCCATAAATGATATGCGAAGATCATAACGAAGATCGGCTCCATCAAGCGGCGCTGTTGCCCCCCTTGAACGTGAGCTGCCGAACCCGAAGACATCCCCAAAGATATTACCGAAACTCGAAAATATGTCTTCAAATCCTGAAAATCCCTTAAATCCGGCTCCACTTAACCCTTCATGGCCGTACCGGTCGTAGATCTCCCGTTTTTCTCTGTCCATTAAGACCGCGTAGGCCTCTGCCACTTCCTTGAAGCTCTCCTCCGCTTTTTTATCCCCCGGGTTTCTATCGGGGTGGTACTGCATGGCCAGTTTCCTGTAGTTTCTTTTTATCTCGTCTTCCTGGGCATCTTTCTTGATCCCAAGCACTTCATAGTAACAACGTTTCATATAACTTTCTGATTTTCCTCCACAGCGGTGATTTCCATGATCTTCTTTTCCGGCGCCAATATTGCTGTATTTACCTGACCGGACGCCCTACGAGGCGGTTCAGGGCTTCCTCATATTTCTCCCTGGTCTTTTCAATGATTTTGTCGGGGAGTTCCGGAGCAGGCGGCCTCTGGTTCCAGTTGAGGGAGAGAAGATAGTCTCTCAGGAATTGTTTATCGAAACTTTTCTGCGACCTTCCTTCCCTGTAATCGTCCACGGGCCAGAATCTTGAAGAATCGGGGGTAAGCAGTTCATCAATGAGGATCGTCTCATCCTCAACAATGCCCATTTCCATCTTGGTATCCGCGATGATGATCCCCACTTCAGCAGCAATTCTCGCTGCCCGCCTATAAATAGCGAGACTGGTTCCAATGATCTTTTCTGTAAGCTCATAACCGATAAGGTCTTCCATATCATCTCTGCTGATGGGGACATCATGCTCCCCCTCTGGGGCCTTGGTGGAGGGGGTAAAGATTGGTTCGGGAAGTCTGGCGGATTCCTTCAATCCATCGGGGAGCCTGATACCGGAGACGGTTTTATGCCAACAGTAGTCTTTCCAGGCTCCCCCGCTCAGGTATCCCCTTACGATGCATTCTATGGGAATGGGTTTTGCTTTTTTTACCAACATGCTTCTTCCTAACAGGTCTTCTCTGTAAGGAGTACATTCATCGGGAAATGTAAGCGGATCCACGGAAACAAGGTGATTTCCCATAATATCTTCCATCTTTCTAAACCAGAAGGTGGACATGCGGGTCAGTATCTCCCCTTTACCCGGAATGGGATTCCCCATAATCACGTCAAAGGCGGAGATCCTGTCGGTGGCTACAATAAGGAGGTAAGAGTCCAATTCATAAATGTCACGAACCTTTCCCCTGCCGAATAATCTTAATCCTTCAAGGTTTGTTTCCATCATGCCTGTTTTATTCATTACCTGCCTCTTGCCTCTTCTATTTTAAAAAGGGGTTGTATCTTTTTTCATGCGCAATTGTTGAGGTCGGCATCCTTCCGTAGTTGTGTCCCGGCAACACCATTGTTTCCGCAGGTAATGTAAGCAGCTTGTCATGGATGGAACGGAACATCACATCCCATGACCCCCCCGGGATATCCGTTCTTCCCACAGCCTCCACAAAGAGGGTATCTCCGGTGAAGACATACCCATCTGTGTAAAGGGCAATGCCTCCCGGAGAGTGCCCGGGGGTATGGATGACTTTTAAAGAGACCTTTCCCATGGTGATATCATCTCCGTTTTTGACGATAATATCGGCCGGCGGGGATTGCTCTGCCCCGAACATAGCGAGGATCGTGGCCGGCGTAGAGACAAGCATTGGGGCGTCACCCTCATGAATGACGATTGGCACTCCTGTCTTTGCTTTCATTTCCTTATTACCCGAGGTGTGATCCACATGGCCGTGTGTGTTGACGATATATTTTATTTTTATATTGTTTTTATTGGCTGTGGCGATGATACTATCAACATCCCCCGCGGGATCAATGACCAATCCTTCCCCGCTTTCCTGATCGCCGATAATGTAAGCAAATACCGCCATCTGACCAACTTCCATCTGTTTTAAAAACATACCTGCCTCCATCTGAATTCTTTTCTTATGCCCCCTACCATTTTGGCTCTCAGGAGTCAATTTATTTTGTTTCGTTCCCTGTTCAGTACAGCGGCAAAGAAACCGTCTGTTCCGTGGTGATGCGGATCAGTCCGGAAAAATCCTTTATCATCAATCATTCGTCCACTAATTGTATCCGGTGGTTGCATACGGCGAAAATATTCATGATGCCCGAGAAAATCCTCGATGACATTCTCATTTTCCTCAGGCATGACGGTACAGGTACTGTAAACGAGAGTTCCACCCTCTTTCACACAGGTGGCGGCGCTCGACAACAGGCATTTCTGAAGAGATGCAAGGTTTTTAATATCTTCCGGGGAGATACGCCATTTTATTTCCGGATTCCTTCTCAGGGTACCGAGGCCGGAGCAGGGTGCATCAACGAGAACCCTGTCGAATTTTTCCCGGAAGATACTTCCCAAATCACGGGTAGCATCGCCTACCATGGTATCCACAATGGTAATCCCGGATTTCTTTGCTGCATCCCTTAACGCTTCAACTTTATGGCTACTTATATCAAGGGCTATTATGTTACCCTGATTGCCCATAATTTCAGCAAGATGGGTGGTTTTTCTTCCCACGCCGGCACACACGTCAAGTATGGCCATTTCCGCCTCCGGGGCGACGAGATGGGCGATCAACTGGGATGCTTCGTCCTGTACAGAGATCCATCCTGTTTGATAATAGGGTATTTCCTTGAGCGGTATGACGGGATTTGACAGTATCACCCCGTCAGGGGAAAACTCGGTTGGCCTTACGTTAAATCCATCACGGTGCATCTTTTCGATCACTTCATCCCGTGTTGTTTTCCATCTGTTTACTCTCAAGGTGAGAGGCGGTATCTCATTATTTGCCGCGCAGAGCGCCATGGTCCGGTCAATACCGAACATTTCCATCCATTTCTTCACGAGCCAGAGAGGATGTGAATGAACAACCGAGATGTAGAGGGATGGGTCATCCTCCCTTGACGGGTATACGATCTCCTCCCTCTTACGGATGGCATTTCTCAAAATAGCATTTACCAATCCTGATCCTGCGGGACGTAACCTCTTGGCTGCCTTGACAGCTTCGTCCACGATGGCAAACCCCGGGATCCTGTCGGTGAACATGATCTGGTATAGCCCCGCCCTCAGGATATTCTTTAGCTCTGTCTCCATATCCATGGGATTACCCCGATAGAGTTGTCCTATAACCCAGTCTATGCAACCTCTCATCCTCAGGGCGCCGTAGACAACATTGGTAAGGAGTCTCCTGTCAGGGAGATTGGCCGGAAAACGTGAGAGGAATGCATCTAAAAGAGGTTCGGCAAATGCGCCGGTTTCTTCTATGCGGTTCAAGATTTCCACGGCTATGACCCGGGGCGTTTCTTTCATCGTAAATATTTTCGGGTTTGTTTTTCTACTTAATACTGGCCATTTAATTTAGCAAATTTATTGACAATTTATTGTTTATTAAGTTATAATTGCCTCCAAAATAACGATTATAGGAGGCACCCAATAGATGAAGACATTTTCTACCGAATACACAGCAAAGAACCTGACCAAGAATGCCGGACTTGTCAATCTGGGA
>MNZP01000142.1 GCA_001873675.1 Syntrophaceae bacterium CG2_30_49_12
TTTTCTTATTAATTTTAATGTGTCCCTCATCAAGAAGGGTATTCAAAGAATAATTATATGATCTTAGTGTCTTGGTGTCTTAGTGGCTGAATAGTCACCCATGGGCGGTGGGAAAGACGGCGCCAAGCAGAATTTCGTCCAGGAGAAATACGCCCGGCATGACGCTGGCAAAGGGGATCGCCTGTATTGCATCCTGACAGATAAAGAACAGGTAAGAACCTTTGCATGCCGAGAACTCACCTCCCAAAACGGGGGAACATATGAAAAACTCTACGATTGCCGGAAACCGGTGAAGCAGTACTACATCTACTTCCACGACCAGCTTCTGGGAGGACCATGCTATCTGAAAATCTCATCGTATCTGCCCTTCCAGTGCGAATTCTATTTCAACGGCCACAACGCTATTCAGGTCCAATTAGACAAGCAGGGCGTTCATTACCGCCGCCATGACAACGCCTTTGTGGATGTGGACGATCCGGAAGCCATCAGCAAGGCGGTGGAATTACTCAACGGCAGAGCAGTCATAAACAGGGTCACTTACTGGATGAACATCTTCTTCAAGTTCGACAAAGGAAAAGCGTATCATCGTCAATTTCCCCAGTATAATTTTTTACGCAACAAAGGGTATGGTACGGCGGAACATCGGAAAGCAATCAGGGAATACGGTTGCTGCAAGATTCACAGAAGGTCTTTCAAAGTTATTTGAGGGTTCTGTTCAATGCCAGTACGGAGGCAGATTGATAGTAGCTTATCTTCCACCTGTCTCCCACAAATACTGCATCTTTTACGTCCTTTCCAGGTGTTGCCAAGAGTGCCTCAAAGGGAAGCAGCCCGAGGATGCCATCAGGGATAATGATAATAATATCTTTATCCGGAGGCAGCCCTCTTAATGCCTCCTCCAACAGCAGTTTATACAGTTTATTGCCGGAAGTCAGCGAAAAATTATCTTTCGTATTAAGATCATGCAAGGGGAGGACAACTTCTGAGACCTGCCTTTCTATCTCCTCTTTTCCTTCCCGAATCCTGATAATCTTCTCCACACCAGCCTTGCTTACCTTGAAGATATAACCTGCATCGCTGCCAAGGGCATACTCCAGGAGGACCTCATTATCCTTTAAGGGCAGTCTCTCTGGTAGGACAGGTTGCGGATAATTGAGGGCAGCATACACAGGGTATTTTTCTCTTAAAATGGAGACAAGGGAGGCGAGCTTTTTTCTGAGGTTCTCTTTTCTTTTAACCATCCTCTTAAATGCCTCTTCATTTTTTAGATATGTTTCCTCCCACCGGTTTTCTATGGCAGAAAGCTGATTAAGGATATCTCCTTCTTCTTTCCTTATCTTAAGGGGAAGTTCTCTCCCGGAATATCCCTTTGCAGAGTTTGCCATTGCCTCGAGGAATGTCCTTGCCTTTGTAGCCTCGGCGAAATAAAAGGCATTCGATGCCAGATCTTTACCGTAAGAAATGAATTTCTCGTCGGTCTTTTCACCCCGGATTGTCCTTTCGGAAAGGGTTGCTGCCAGCGCCCTATATGCACGGATACTACTACTACCGAGGATTGTCTCCCCCAGGCCTGTCTTTTCCCTTGCCTTCCGTCCTGGCTCCTCGGCAAGGGAGACCGCTTTCTCGAGTTCCGATGAAGCCTCTTCCAGCATCCCGTTCCCCCTTAAGGCGAGGCCATGCTGCAAATGGAACTGTATGCGGGAGAAGACATCCATATTCTCTCCAAGGGTTATTTTCTTAAGTATTTTGAGCGCCTCACCATGCCTTCCGGTGGCAAGGAAAAACTCTATGAGAGGGGTGTTTTTTATATCTTTATAATCTTTCTTTTCCCCCTCTTTTCCGGCATCAAGGAATCTTTTCTCCAACTCTCCATATTTCTTCTGGGCCAGGTAAATGAAATCGACATTATTCAGGGTTGTGTTTATTGATTCGGGAGGAAAATTTTGCTCTCTCTCTATCTTGAGCGCCTCTTCGTAGGAGGCGAGCGCCTTATCATACTGGCCGAGGGTGCCATAAAAACTGCCGATGTCCTCCAGACCTATTACTATTCCCTGATTGAGTTCCCTGTCTATCTTGAGCGCCTCTTCATAGTGAGAGAGTGCCTTATCATACTGACCGAGCCAGACGTGAACAAGGGCTATGTTACTGAGGCTTTGGGCTATATCCCGGGGGATATTGAGTTGTCTTCTTATCTTCAGCACTTCTTGATGGTATTTTAGTGCCCTGTCGTATTGACCGAGTGATTCGTAAGTTACAGCGGCATTGTTCAGCTCTATGGCTATATCCCGGGGGATATTGAGTTTCCTGTCTATCTTGAGCGCCTCTTTGTAGTGAGAGAGCGCTTTATCATACTGGCCAAGGGAGTCGTAAGCCATACCGATTTCATTCAAATTGGCAGAAATACCACATAGGATATTTAATCTTCGGTTTATCTTAAGAGATTTTTTAAAATAGGAGAGGGCTTCCTCGTACATTCCAAATCCTGACGCCTCCTGCCCCTGCTGATAAAGCTCGAATGCCTCACTGACTGCTTCCGTTTTTGGCAGGCCTTGGGCAAGCCTGAGTGGCGCCATCACAGAGAGGGCGATCAGGAAAATAATTATTCTTTTTTTCATAGATGCTTCCTATTGTTAAATTTGTATTGTCCTGTGTCCTGAGTAGTTATCGTAGATTTAAGACTTTTGTCAAGTACAAAGCGCTGGGTGTCAAAGCGCTGAGATAAGAGATTTACGCTTGATTTTATAAAAGGGGTGGATTAGATTCTAAAATAAGGAGTTTAAAAATGACACAAATAGAAGCGGCTCGAAAAGGCGTGGTCTCTTACGAAATGGAGGTATGTGCCGAAAGAGAAGGGGTATCCCCCGAATTCATCCGCAGGGGTGTTGAGGAGGGCAACATCGTGGTTGTGAGAAACAAAAAACACACCTCTATCCTGCCTCTTGCTATCGGCAGGGGACTCCGGACAAAGATCAACGCCAACATCGGAACATCGAAGGATCATGCGGATCTCGACCTGGAGCTGGAAAAGGTGAGAATAACCATCGCCGCAGGGGCGGATACAATCATGGATCTCTCCACGGGTGGTGATATTAGGGCGATCAGGAAAGCGATTATCGGGGCCTCGTCCCTTGCTATCGGGACGGTTCCCATTTATCAGGCTGCCGGGGAGATGCTGGATGAGAAGAAAGCTATTGTAGAGATGAGCGCTGATGACATGTTTCGGGTTATTGAGGAGAATGGGGAAGACGGTATTGACTTTATCACCGTTCACTGTGGTGTGACGAGAAGAAGTGTGGACTGTATTGATGAGGAGGGGCGCATTCTCGGTATTGTCAGCAGGGGCGGTTCCATCACGGCAAACTGGATGGCCTGTAACGACAGGGAAAATCCCCTTTATGAACAGTATGACAGACTGCTTGAAATTGCCCGGCGGTATGATATGGTTCTCAGTCTCGGCGACGGTTTAAGACCGGGGTGTCTCGCCGATGCCACGGACAGGGGGCAGGTCCAGGAACTCATCCTCCTCGGTGAACTGGCAAAAAGGGCCAGGGATCAAGGGGTTCAGGTCATGATTGAAGGGCCCGGCCATGTCCCCATTAAAGAAATCCAGGCTAATGTACTCCTCCAGAAGAGTCTCTGTCAGGGAGCGCCCTTTTATGTCCTGGGACCCCTGCCCACTGATATTGCCCCCGGTTACGATCACATCACATCGGCCATCGGCGGGGCCATTGCCGGAGCAACGGGCGCAGACTTTCTCTGTTACGTAACACCTGCGGAACACCTGCGGCTCCCTACCCTCGAAGATGTCAGGGAGGGTGTTATCGCCGCAAAAATCGCTGCCCATATTGCCGATATCGCCAAGGGTGTTCCCGGTGCCCTGGAGAGGGACATAAGGATGGCAAAGTACAGAAAAGAATTCAACTGGCAGGGGCAGATCGCCGAATCCATTGATCCTGAAAAGACGGGGAAACTCTTAGAAACCAGTAAAACCGCAGGGGAAGAGGGCTGTACGATGTGTGGAGAGTTTTGCGCCATCAAACTTGGGAAGATAAGGAAAAACAAAGTCAGAAGTCAGAAGACGTAATGAGAATAAGTACTATGAACCCTATTGCTTACGTAATTGGATCGTTAGCGGCACTCTTATCAACTGTTGCCATGACCCCCCAGGTTATTAAAATTCATAAAACAAAAAATACAAGGGATTTATCCCTCATGGCATTTGTCGTCCTCTCTTGCGCTATTTTTCTATGGTTCATCTACGGCCTTTTAATCATGGCCTTGCCGGTCATTATCGGGAATACCCTGGGCTTTATATTGACCATCTATATCGTGATAATGAAGATCAAATACGGATAAAAAGTAATCAGGATATTAGAAAACCATGGAGCGGACAGTCAAAGCTAACGTTGAAAGAATCCGGGACAACATTGCCGGAGCGGCCCTCAGAGCCGGTCGCCAGACCTCTGAGATCAGGCTCATGGCGGTGACCAAAACGGTAGAGGATAACCGGATCAGGGAGGCTATCGAGGCCGGGGTGGATATTGTCGGTGAGAATTACGTTCAGGAGGCAAAGAGAAAGATTGAAAAGTTGGGCAGGCCTATCGAGTGGCATATGATAGGTCACCTCCAGACCAACAAGGTCAAATATGCGGTAAGGCTCTTCGACATGATCCAATCCTTGGACAGGATGGACCTTGCCGTTGAGCTCGACAGAAGGTCAAAAGTTTTAGGTCGCCCCACCAGGATCCTGATTGAGGTCAACACAAGCGAGGAGAAAACGAAAAACGGCGTTTCCCCGGAAGATACGATTGATCTGATCAGAAACGTGGCTTCCCTTGAGAATCTGTTGGTTTATGGGCTGATGACCATGCCTCCCTGGTTTGATGATCCCGAAAAGGCAAGGCCGTATTTTACGGCTCTGCGGGAACTGAGAGACAGGGTTATGGAGGAACAGATTGAGGGCGTAAAAATGCGGGAACTTTCCATGGGGATGTCCGCAGATTACCATGTGGCTGTCGAAGAGGGGGCGACGATCGTGAGGATTGGGAGGGGAATCTTCGGGGAAAGGGACAGCTAAGGTTTTCACGGGGAGAGAAGGTTACTTGATCTATTTGATTTAGGGAGTTGTGAAAAGGAGGATGTACCGATGGATTACGCAAAATATGAGAGAATTTTGACCCAAAGGGACGGAAAGGTTTTAACTCTGATCATGAACAGACCAGAGCACTTAAACGCCGTGGATGGCCGGCTACACTATGAGCTTTCGGAAATTTTCCGGGATGTCCAACATGATCCGGAAACAAACGTTGTCGTTCTCACGGGAGCGGGAAGAGGTTTTTGTGCGGGTGGCGACCTCGACTGGCTCCAGAAAATAGCCGATAATAAAGTTGTATTTGGGCAGATGCTTTCCGAAGGGAAAAAAATAATTAATGATCTCCTGGAGTTGGAAAAACCTGTCATCGCCAGAGTAAACGGCCCGGCGATGGGCTTAGGCGCTACCCTGGCGCTTTTTTGTGACATTATCATCGCCTCGGAAAAGGCTAAATTTGCCGATCCCCATGTAAAGGTCGGGATCGCGGCGGGAGATGGCGGCTGCGTGATCTGGCCGCTGCTGGTTGGTATTTGCAAGGCAAAGGAGTTATTGCTGACAGGAGATGCTATTTTAGCCGGAGAGGCCGAAAGGATGGGGCTGATTAACAGAGCCGTACCCCTTGAAGAACTTGATAAGACAGTTTATGAACTTGCCCGGAGGCTGGCCGATGGGCCTACTCAGGCGATTAATTCCACAAAAATAGCGATCAACAAGAATGTAAAATTTTTTACAAACCTGATCCTCGATACTTCACTGGCGCTGGAGGGACATAATTTTTATACCCAGGACATCATAGAAGCAATCAATGCCTTTAAGGAAAAGAGAGAACCCGTATTTAAGGGATGTTAGAAATCTGAAATGAAGAGGGGGGAAGAGATGGTACGTTGCAGGAGCGAGGGAAGGCGGTTGATCTTATCCGATCAACGCGGGAAAGGCTGGTTTTTATCCCCTGGGGTAATGTTTTTAGTCGTAATTGGCTTTGTCTTTTGTATTGGAGGCAGATTTGCATATTGTCAGGGATGGTCTCCCCTGGAGATACGGGCCCTTCCCGAATCATCTTTTGCCGTGGTGGAAAAAGACCAGACTGGGAAGAAGATAAAGCGCTGCCCTCACCACGATGCCAATGGGAAACTTGATGAAGAACAACTGATATATGTTTTGGGGACGATTGACAGGGAAACTTTCCTTGCTCCCAAGAAAAAAGAGGAAGCCAGAAGGCATCTTGAGACACACTACGACAGGTTCAATAAGGATGTATTAAAAGAGGAAATACAGGGGACTGTAAGGATCAATACGGCCTCCCTGACGGAATTGGTGACCCTTCCCAATGTCGGGCCTGTTCTGGCGGTAAAGATTGTGGAGTACAGAAAGGAGCATACCCGCTTTGAGACAGTTGAGGACATCATGAAGGTAGGAGGTATCGGTAAAAACACCTTCAATGCCATTCGTCACTACATCACCGCCGAATGAACCACAAAAAAAATAATGGGACACAGAGATATGGGAGAGTCAGCTACTTTCCCCGGGAAACAATCGGTCATAGAGGGGCGGGAAGCTGTCCTTCCCCATGGCAAGGATCAGGGTGAGGGGCATGACCTCTTTTCCCAGGGTGAGCATACTTTGGGCCGTCTCCCGGATGTCCCACTGGGCATGACGATCTGCCCGGATGCGGGCGATGTGATAAAGTTCCCTCCCATTAATCTTCATGGCGATCCGCTTGCGGTGGGCGTTGGTAAGGATATAGCCGGCCGCCAGCGGCGCAGCTTTTTTGATACGATTATAAGTTTCCTCTGTGCGGGCGATGATCTCCATGAACTGTCTTTCCATGCCGATTTCAGATATGGCGGGCGGGATGGTCACGCCGAGTGTCGGATCGTAATCCTGGCAGGTGATGGTGGCCATGCGATGTCTCTTCAACTGGGCAAAGCAGCTTGCGCTCACGGTCAGTTCAAACTGGAGGTCCACATGCTCAAATTCCCTCAGGGCGGGATCGTATGGCTTCATATAACGAAAGGCCGTTTTCAGGAAATCTCTCTTTTCCTCCCCTCCCAAAAGGGAAACGATGTCGAGGCATTGGGCCATGGGAATATGGGATGACGAGTGGATCAGTGATGCCAAAATTTTCTCGTCGGCCTCCGGTGTGGCATAGAGGAGAGCAACCTGTCTGCGTGCATCGCACCGGGATTCATCGCACGGATAGTCCTGATCATATCCAGAAGGGGTATCTTCCCCTCCCTTGCCCCTTGCCCCTTGCTCCTTGCCCCATTTTATAATGAGTTCCTCTGTTTTTTCTTTCAATGCCTGCCTGGTTAGGCGATCGTAATCTGTGGCCTCGGTGTACCTGACGAGTGAGGGGGCAATATCCTTCGTTGTTCCATAGAGCTTACGGCTGAATTCCCACGCCTCGGCCAGGGGATGGGCCGCCAGGCGTCTGAGCATAAGTTCCAGATTTCTGGCATTTAAGGTCATCCCGAGCTGGGTCATGGTGGCGAGGGAGATGATGTACCTCGCATCTTCCTTGGCCCATCCTTCGAGGGTGGAGCGGTTTGCCTGGTCCACAGCCAGTTCCCTGTGCTTTTCAAAAACGTAGGGTTTCAGGCGCTCATACAGGTCATGGTAAAACCGGTTCTGCTCCCTGATGATCCTGACAAAAGCCTCTTCGAGGCCGGCCCGTTTGATCTCTGCGGGTAGGACAAAATCATCCTTCAGGAGGATGTACCGCTGAGATTTTTCCGTATACGAGCAGAGGCGGGATTTCTCAATTTCCTCGACGATAAGGCGGGAAACATCCAGGATATCTATATTGAAAACGGCGTGTTCAGCGATGGAACTATGTCCCATCTCAAAGACGATATTTTGGTTGGATTGTCTTGCCTTTTCCACCTCGGAAAGGGCAAGGGCGCGCAGTTCATTGACCGGGCGGGAGTCTCTGCTGATCCGGGCATAGGCGGCACAGATAGTTTCCGGAGTGAGGTTTTCCGCCCCGGGATGTGCTGCCTTGAAGGCACGGATAGTTTCATGGTCGAGATTATAGCCGGCAAGGATGACCTTCATCGCTCATTTCCCCCTTTCTTCTTACCATTTGATGAGTTGTACAGGAAAAAGCTGTCGTCCGAGAAAGCGTTCACCAATTGCCTGGAAGCGATAGGGAACGTCGGTGACATAAAACTTATAATCCGGCGGTATCTGTTCCGGATTAGAGAGATTCTTTTCCCGTAGCAGATTTGCCGCCATTTCTGCCATAGCGAGAGCAGAATCTACCAGCCGGATGTCATTCCCCGCCACCTCCTGGAGGAGCCCCTTGATCAGGGGATAATGGGTGCATCCGAGGACCAGGGTGTCAATATTATCTGTCAGCATGGGCCTCAGATACTCCTGGGCAGTGAGGCGGGTGACCTGGTGATCCAGCCACCCCTCCTCAATTAGGGGCACAAATAAGGGGCAGGCCCGTGAAACAATCCTGATGCCCGGATTGTAGCGGTGGATGGCCCGTTCATAGGCATTACTGTTGATCGTTGCCGGTGTGCCGATGACACCGACATTTTTTGTGTGTCTTTCGGCAACGGTACTGCGGGCGCCTGCATCAATGACATCTAAAACGGGGACAGGCGATAGACCGGCGACGGCCTGATAAGAAACAGCCGCCATGGTATTGCAGGCAATGATGAGGAGTTTTACCTCCTGTTGCAAGAGGAACTCTGTGATCTGCATGGCATAGCGGGTGATCGTTTCCGATGATTTCACCCCGTAGGGAACACGGGCCGTGTCACCAAAGTAGATGATGCTTTCAAAAGGAAGTCTTTCCACGAGGGCGCGAACAACGGTAAGTCCGCCGACACCGGAGTCAAACACGCCGATCGATTGGGAGGGGTTGGTTTGCATGGCGCATCCTTCGCTATCTGATCAATTGATGGATTAATCCCTCTTTAACACAAGGAGACGATACTATCAAGTCATTCCTACGGAATCTTATTTTCTAAATGGGTGAGAATAAAAACACCCTGGGGAAAATGTGGCCAAAATGATAAGATGAACGAATGACAGATGACCCTGAACGAAGCCGATACCAGAGCAAAGTTATAGTGAACGACTTAAATAAGTTGACATGTAAAAGATGTCATTCCGAGCGAAGCGAGGAATCTTAGATTTCTCCCT
>MNZP01000126.1:0-3373 GCA_001873675.1 Syntrophaceae bacterium CG2_30_49_12
CCCCCTCAGAAGTTGGACTATTGGCCAAAACAGATGAATTACACGAGTGGTTAAGTGGACCAGCCAGCAAAAAGATCATGGAGCGAGAATACGAAGTATAGGGACACTCTGAATTCGGAAACATTTCCCGGATATCTGTGGCCCATTTATACCCTATCAATGCTGTGGATGAGATCACGCAGTGGGAAATCGTAGCTTCGGTGGAAAGGATATCGGAAGCTTACCTGGTGGAGACCAAGAATGGCTCAGTGTTGGGTAAAAACCTGGGATATGCTCATATCCCGCAAGCATGTGCCGAATTGCTAAACGAGTATCACAAAGGCTTCTTAAATCCGTATATCAATTTCCACCGGCCTTGTTTCTTCCCGGTGTCTGTTATTGACCATAGAGGCAGGATCAAGAAAACTTATCCTTACGAGGAGGTGATGACACTCTATGAACGCCTGAAATCTGTACCTAGGGCTGGGGGTTACCCGCGTCCCGGCGTAACCCTCGAAAAACTCGGCACAATCGCCAATCAAATGAGCGCTAATCAATTTGCAGAAAGGATGGTGAATGCTCGTTCCAAGTTCTTGCAACAAATCACAAGATTTGCTAACTGGGTTGCCTGAAACCATTCCCTTCAGGCTTGTTTTTCGATTAAAATAGACTTCAAAATTCACTATCCTTTCGTCTATAAAAGGAGCGATCTTTGCGGCTATTTTCTCGTTGGCTACTTAATAGAGTTCGCACCCGGCTCGACTCCCCAAGTCATCCAATAGATAAGACTGCAGGTATAATTCTCAAGGTTGCGTTTGCGTTCAGTTAAGTTTGTTCACATCACCAAGATAATTAGCAAAGCAAGGAGATTCGCTAGTCTTTGAGTAACGAGTAAGAGTCAGCCTTATCCTGGTCAAGGCATGGAACTGGATTTAGATGCTGGGGCTGAAGGTCAGAGATGTATAGAACATCTGTGTTTGTGAGACCTGAGAAACGCTATCCTAAGAATTTAGAATAAATACTGACACATTCAAAGCTGCCGCAAAAGTCACCCATCCGATATATGGCAATAAAAGTCCACCTGCCAGAGTTGATATTCTAAAGAACTTCAGGATAGTGAATAATATAACAATCCACAGAATCACGATTACGATAACGCCGAATAAAGGAGATTCAAGCCTGAAGAAAACGATGGACCACAATGCATTTAGAATAAGTTGTATCAGGAATACGATGAGTGCTGCCTTAACACGCTTATCGTCCAATCCCTTCCGCCAGATGACAAATGCTGCTATCCCCATTAGCAGGTACAGGGTGCCCCACGCAGGAGCAAACAGCCAATTTGGTGGTGTGAAAGACGGCTTCTGTAAGGCGGCATACCACGTTGGGATCGCACTAATAGTGAAGATTGAACCGATAACCCCGGCAAGCTCACAAACAACAATGCTTATTATCAGTTTAAAGATATCCCCTGGTTTCCTATTCATCATATTAAGCCTCCAGAAATATGAAGTATCTGCGGATTACAAAGAGGCTCATACCTTCGGCATTCCTCATGGCCTGACTGATTTAGCGAGTTCGGCCTATGTTGTATCCTCAATAATGGCGATCTAACATTATTCTACATCTTGTTAAATCAATTATGGAAGGTCGAGAAGCATTTTGCCACAGGTATCCCTCAGTCGTAATTTGACAAATAGTTGATCGTACATTATTTTGGTCACACAATGCAGGAGGCTACCAGATTGTTTCTAGAAAATCAGACTTCCTGTATCCAAAATAGCGAACGCTTGCCGAAACATTGCTGCATAGAGGTCATTCGGAATAATTATGGTAACAGTGGCAATTCTGGCGATTTATGTGATATAGTCTTTGGCGGAGTCACAATGCCGCAACATTTCCGGCTTCCTTGGCGTCAGTACCACATTAGCATAATTCGTCTGGTAAGCTGGTGTCAGGCAATCCATCAACTTGTCTTCTAAGGGAACCTTGATGGACACTAATGCAGGCGATAGAATTCTGTGGAATTGGCATTCTAACCAATAAATATAGACCGTTGGAGGTGATGTTACTATGAGTTATGGAGCAGGAGGCGCAGCTGCCGCCAGAGCGGCTGCAATTGCTCAAGCAATCAAAGCTTCTGGTGCGATTGTTCATGTGGAGCCGCAGGATTTTGAGACCGTGCTCTCAAGAAGTAGTAAACCTCTAGTCATAATATCTGAAGGCGGTTTCTTAAAAAGGAACTACCAATACTTGACAGCATATAAAGGCCTCGTTTTCTTCGCGAAATCTCCCGTCCCATTACAACTTCGTGGTGATGTTGAACTTATTACGGCAAAGAAGATATGGATTCCTGGGTAGGTTACGTTGTAGCTTATGCCCTGGTGCTCCCTCGAGCTAGTGCAATTTTGCAGACCTACTAAATTGCAGAGGGAGAGTAGAAATGAGCCAAAATCAAGAAAAGACGATAACGAAGCTTTCCATGAATCGGCTTTATATAATTGGGTTAGTCGCTATCTTGGGAAGTGAGGTTACACTGCGTGATATTTTCCTGCCAGAGCATGCAGGAGACATTCACATTGGAATAGCCATTGCAATGGAATGGCTGGTTCTTCTAATATTGCTTGCTTTCTGGATTCCCAAAATTGAGGGTAACAAATTAGGAAGTATCGGATTTGGAAAGTTCAAATGGAAATACTTGTGGATAAGTATTCTGACGTACTTCATACTTATGCTGGCCTGGATTGGCAGCGGTTTAGCTCTGAACGCAATTGGACTTGAGGGACTAAGGAGCCTCCAACCCATGGTAAGAGAATACAGCTTCCCTATCTTGTTCGGCCTTTTCCTTACTGGAACTTTTCTGGAGGAGGTATTCTACCGAGGATACATGATTGAGAGACTGACTTCGCTGACTGGGAGAAGTTGGTTGGCAGGACTAATATCTTGAATGGCCTTTACTTTTGGTACATCTCAAGTTTTTTGGTTTGGGGCCAACGTTAGACGTGGGAATCCTATCGGCTGGGCTTGTAGTTCTTTACCTTAGAAAGCGAAGCATCTGGCCATGTATTATTGTTCACGGGATAAACGATGCATTTGGTTTCTTGATAACACCTTTGTTTATGCCGTAGGGAGGTGCAAGGGTTATCCATTTACACAATGTCTGATAGCGCTGCGAACCATATAGACTATGTCTATTACTGTTGTACCGTCCCAGTCTTGAGTTGACCGGTGAATACAATCCATGCGCACAAAGCACCCAAAGGAACCCAGCTTAGTAATCCCAAATAGCCTACAAAAATGAAATCCGACCCTCCCGCAAACAGCAATATGGTAAGCGATGCGCCAATGGCGTTGGTAGCTGCATGAGCCAAGCTGGCTGACCAGATGCTACCAG
>MNZP01000126.1:3475-5355 GCA_001873675.1 Syntrophaceae bacterium CG2_30_49_12
AATTGATGGGGTAGTGCCAAACTCCCCAAATAAGGCCGGTTGTCACCGCAGCCAGCAAAGGTCGCTGACCCAATAAGCGTATCTGTAGATAACTCCGCCAGCCGAATTCCTCGCCCCATAAAAGAGGGGTGGCAACCACAGCGGTAATCAAGAACTGCATGGGCAGCACCAACCATATGATGGAAGCGAGATATGGCGGTAAACTTACCCCTGGTGCCAGTATGTTGAGGGCCCGTTGTAATGAAAAATCCGGCTGACCGATGCCTAAAGCCAAGGCTAAGGCAATAATAACTGACGTCACTATTAGTGGCAGCAGCCAGGCAAAAAGATAATATCGCCACTTCCTTCGCAGATTCAATCGCAGTCCGGCATCAGCAAATCCCTCACGAGTCACCCATTTGCGGACAACGACGGAGGCCACCGCTGGAGCAAAGGCACCAGGCAATGCCACGAATTGAAATAGCGGACTCTGTGCTGATAATCCTATTCGTAATGGTATTTCCCATAAAAGCCACGCCATTCCGAAGGCAATCAAGAGATAACTGACAATCCCTTTGGTTTTATTGCTTATTCTTGGCCTCCTATTTCGTCGAGCAGCGCTCACACATAATTTAGCATTTGAGAACGCGAATCAGCCCAACAGGTACAAAAGGGGCTTTTGGCTTGACGACACCCCAGGGTTTCCATACTACATTGCTCTTCGGTAGTTTTGAGCCAATTCTTTGCTAGCGTCATAGGAACAACGAATCATTCCTTGTAGTTGCGGCAATACACCTTTCACGGCTCTATACCCTCGTGCTATAGCCTCTTCTCCTTTGTGAAATTCGAATGTTCCAATATCACTAATATCAGGACTTATGACTATATCTGCGGCTTTAATTGCTAATCTCATTCTCTCATATTCCATAGCATGAATTACCTGCGTCAAGACATCAAATATATTTGGGGTTCGGCGATCTATCTTTCCTCTACCGGTATATATTTTCTCGGCGACACAGCAAAGCTCATCAAAAATCCTAATCTTATCCCTGTGCTTTCGTAGTAGATTATCAATCCTCTTGTTTACCACTGATACGTGTGTACTCACAAGGCTAGGGGCTAACTTCGTTTCAACTCTCTTCTCGACTAATTTTTCGCGTTTTTTTGGTTGAGCTATAGCAAGGACATTTACAGCGATTACGACTTCTGCACCCATATTACGAACAACGTTTACAGGCAGAGGGTTGACCACACCGCCATCGATCAAGAACCTGTCCCCCCATTTTACCGGCGTGAATATGACTGGCATCGATATGCTTGCCCTCACTGCTTCTACCACTGAACCTTTGTTGATGACAATTTCTTCCATGCTTTGAGCATCAGTAGCTACAACTGCAAATGGTATCTTTAAATCTTCAAACTCGACATCTCCAATACAAGAGAGCAAAACCGACTTAATATTTTGCCCATGAATGAATCCCTTTCCTAGCGATATCAAGTTCAAGTCAAAGAGACGCACTAGCTTTTTCCAATCTACCCCTAACACCGTCTCCTCTAGAAGTGCCACGTTCCTCTCTTTAGCATAGCAAGCACCTACAAATGCACCCGCGCTTGTACCAGCTATCACATCAATAGGAATAGACTCTTCCTCCAAGGCTCTTAACACCCCGATATGAGCTATGCCACGAACAGCGCCGCCACTTAAAGCTAGACCAACCTTTGGAGTTTTATGGGCAAGAGAATTCATCTCATAACCTCCTTAATGTTTAAGTGCATGATCTATGCCAATTTTAGCACATGTTTGCTGCCCGCGGTATTAGAAAGAGAAACCGAACAATTTTTCTGGGTTATTGAAAGAGGTAACTTTGTGCAGTGTAGATCAATTTTTTGGGCACAATTGA
>MNZP01000126.1:5363-9577 GCA_001873675.1 Syntrophaceae bacterium CG2_30_49_12
TCTCTACACTACACGCCACTCAAAAAACCCTTTGAGAACGAAGGAGCGTTTGCTTCCGAATCTTGGTCTGCATAATACGTCCTACCATTACATGCTAGCGGTGGTGAGTATAAATATGCGATTCTTCCTTGTGTGGTCACGTTATTTTTGATAGTTAGCGCGTTTGCAGGGTATGTACCCGGCATAGAAAAGTTCAGACTGCTTCTGCGCCCTCCCATCGTTGTTGCTCTAATCAATATTTCTCTCCCGCTACCAACATAACGCTAAAGTACTTGTGTAACCGCGTATCCGTAGTGAAGCTGGTCAAGATCATAACCCAAAGGTCGTTAGTTCGAATCCAACCCCTGCTACTTTGTTTCTAAATCGTTTCTCAAAAGTTCACAAATCGTTTCACAAATGTTTGCTTAACGTAGCTTCGGGAACTGTCCCGGAAGGCCTACCAAATGGGATTCGAACTGGGTGAACTAAGGGGTGGCAAAGACTAGGCTGGAAGTTCTAGATATTCTACAGCTTGCTCTATCAATTGTTGGTCTTGTTAGTCATTCTCTTCTGCCTGCTCGGTTTTTGTACTAATGATTCCACAGGAAATCTTTAAAGACATGACAAAAACTATTGACAAATAGTATGTCAGACATTGCAATATGTTTTGCATAGCGTACTCTTACACCCCAAAAAAGTATTGAAAGATAAAGGAGGATAAAGTTATGGCACCGCTACAGAGAAGAGCCTTGTATGGTCTGATAATAGGGTTTGTATGGACTGTCGCCATCATTGCGGTTTTCATTCTGAAGGGAGGAGCAAGCACTTTTAGTAAAGACCAGGGATTCAGATTAATTATAGATGGCCTATGGATTGGGGGACTTATCGCTTACTTAGTATTATTTGAAACGATTCTCCGCAGACCAGGTCAGGTTGACGAACGGGATAAGTTAATTATGGATAGGTCTGCCAGAGTCCAATGGTTGGCAGTGATCATCCAGCTGGTGGCCTGGGTCATATCACTAAGTGAAAGTTACTGGGACCAAGGGCAAATACCAGTCGTTTTCCTCTACCTCATTTTCATGTCCACGCTCATAGTGAGCACAGTAGCCCAATCTATCGGTATCCTTATCGGTTACCGGAGGATGGAAGGAAGGCAATGGCTAAGATAACAAACCGCATTAGAAGACTGCGATTCGACCATAATGAAATGACTCAAGAAGAACTAGCCAACCGTGCAAGCTGTACCCGACAGACCATTATTGCGCTTGAGCAAGGAAAATATGTGCCCTCTATCACGCTCGCCTTCCAGATTGGTAGAGCCTTTGGCGTGAAGTTGGAAGAAGTCTTTCAGTATGAAGAGGAGTAGTTTCGTTCGGTTCCTTCGAGTTCAATTCTGCCTGCGAAAAGAAAACTGAAAAGCACATTCAGACCTTAAAACAATCAAGAGAGCGCCTGAAGCATCATGGAAGGGACCAAGTCTGTGCCTCACGCTGATTCCACAGCTATAGCAGATAAGCTTGTAAAAGATTTGCAGCCAGTATACATCAGGAAATGTTATGATTTTCCATCCACCAAGCCATGCCCAAGATAAGGGTGCTAGGCGGTATGATCAAATAATGAAGCAATTTGCTGGTCATAAAGGACACGAATGAGGATACCTTTCATTCCCCTCGATGCTATAGTGCCCAGATCTAATGAGCATAGAGCCAACCGACTCCCTCAGGGAGAAATAAGATACTTGGCGTAAAACGTGGCGCGACCTTGACGAGGCCCAGGAAACAGGAATCAAAGCCAGAAAGACGATGATCGTCCGGCACTTCCACTATAAAGAGAGTATCGTACTGACCCATACCCATAACTAGATAAAAGTCCTTCATCTCCTTTCATCAACGATTTGCAGTATCAAGTACTCTAGCCATTCTATAAGCGTTACTTCAGGCTGTCAAAGCCCCTACCAAGCACAACACAGAAAGGTTATGTTGACAAGACTGAGTGTTTTACATGCTGAATTTGTCCCGATAACATAAACAGCGGATTAGGCAACCAGTTACTTTTCTACCTTTTCTAGCTCCTCTTGTCTATCCCCTGTTAGATTTATCCTGTAGAAATCGCTATCCTCGCTAGGTAAAATCATCATAAATCCCCAGGTATAGTCCATAGAGGCAACTGCTTTTTCTACCTTAAGCTCCAGCACATGTCCACCAGCATCTTTGTTCTTGGTTAAGAAGTGAAGATGATATCCCGGGACGTTAACTCCATCAACATAGGTAGGACATCGAAATCCCACCATCGTTCCTTCAACACTGTTGAATTCAAAAACAGGCTGATTCTTAGTAACCTCTGCTAGCGGAGGATATGGTTTATTTTGGCTGGGAACGCTTCTGGTCTTCATATAAGCAAAGGTGCCATCAATCCTAATGGCATAGAAGATATTAGGTGTCGGCAAAATTTTATCCAGGAACTCCTGTAATTGGTCATAATTAATACCTTCCGGCAATTTCTCCTCCCGGTCACTATCGAAGAAGGTCACACAAGCAAAAGGTGTCTTCATAGTGTTGGATACGGGATAGGCAACCCCAGTTGCTTTTACCTGGTAGAAGTCATGGTCAAATCCCACCATTTCTCCATCAAGACCCTCGAAGGTCCCAATTCCGAAATCTCCATATTTCTCCAATGCTCCAAAGGTCATAACCCCATCGAAGACCCCGCTGAGGAGAGCATCCATGGTGGATATTTGCACCAGGGTTTCCCTTTTCGTTATCAGATTATCGGCGTCTTCGGGGGAAGTTACGCTAGCAGGGCATCCAATTATGACGATAAAAAGTAAACATAATCCCAGATAATGCGTGAAAGGCTCCCTGGCCTTTAAAACTCCTAGCTAAAGTGTCTCCTTTCAGCTACAATAGTAGTACATAATAAGCTGCACCAAAAAGGTGCAGGAAAGGAGATACCATGAACAGGATAATGGCTAAGGAAAGAGTTGTCAACAATGGTGAGGTTGAGACCCGATTCGCTGGTAAAAACTTGACCTCAGTAGGAGGGATGAAGCTCTTCCACAAATTTGTCCAGAAATTAGGAGTAGAGGAGGCATTAGGACAACGCATCAAGTTTCCCAGAAGGGAGGGCAATTATAAAACAGGGAGGGTGCTGGTATCGCTCTTGTATGCCCTGGCTCTGGACCTGAATCGTCTTCTGGACACAGCTCGCCTCCAGAGAGACGAAGTATTTCAGAAATTGGTAGGCTTTGATGGTTATCCTCACCAGAGTACTTTCAGTCGTTTTCTCAAGTTGTTCAGTGTGTCCATAGCTCAGGAAATAGGAGAGACGAGTATAAGTCTGCTGAGCAAGGTGAGAAACGATTTCAAGGACTGGACCAGGCTAACACTCGATTTTGACTCCCACATAGAGACAGTATATGGGAACCAGCAGCGGGCCAAGGTGGGTTACAATCCCAAGAAACCGGGGAGGAAGAGTTTTCACCCACTTCTTTGCTTTGTTGGGGAGACCAGGGACTTTCTCTGGGGGAGGTTTCGCCCTGGCAATAGGTATACCGGCCAGGGAGCAGTACGGTTTCTAGAAGAATGTCTAAAAAGGCTCCCCGCTGGGATAAAGGAGATTTTCCTCCGAGGAGACTCTGGCTTTTTCGACGACAAATTCTTGAAGAAGGTTGAGAGGAGAGGGATCAAGTATGCCATAGCAGTGAAGCTCTATGCACCAATTCAAAAGATGTTAGAAGGAGTGAGTTATCGAAATATAGGTGGTGGAGTTGAGGCAGGCGAATTCTACTACCAGGGCTACAAGTGGAAGAAAGCACGACGGATGGTGGTGATTCGGGAGGAGATAAAGGAGGGGGCGAAGGGAAAGAAGCAACCTAAGCTCTTTGAGCTCAAGGGATACAGTTACCAGGTGATAGTGACCAATATTGAGGAGTGGAGCCCTGAAGAGATATGGCATTTTTACAACCAGAGAGCCTGTGTCGAGAACATGATTAAAGAGGGGATGATGGGATATGGATTGGATGTAGCTGTATCCCACTACTATGGGGCCAATGTAGCGCATTTCTTCCTCGTCATGCTGGCATATAACCTGATGAATTGGTTCAAGGAAGGGATATTAGGGCAGAGGAAGGTGAAAAGGATGGCCAAATGGATACGAGAGCGATTCTTTTACATTCCTGGTAAGCTGATAAGGAGAGGGAGGAGGTGGATACTGAATCTGCCACTGAATTGGCC
>MNZP01000133.1 GCA_001873675.1 Syntrophaceae bacterium CG2_30_49_12
TATCGATAAGTTATATAGTTACACGTCAATTTTAGAGCCAAAAACAGTAGGTTAATTTTTTGTGCGTAATTTGATATAACATCCTGTAATTATGGAGCTATCAGTTATTGTAGGCCCATTATGGGCTGTAAATTAACAGGCATAAATGGCTCCAAATGGTATGCATAATTTTCATTACTATCTGATTTTATTAATATCAGTAACCCACACGAAATAGCGAGGAGCCATAAAACAATGATGACCAATCTGGATACGAGTAGAATCGCAATCATTGGGCCTGGTAGACTGGGGACGTCTTTTGCTTATAAGTTTGGTAGAGATAATAAAAGAGTAACCCTGTATTATCATGATGCGGATGTATGCCGGGCTATTAACAGGGAACATCTGAACCCGAAACACCTGACCCAGGATCTCGCCAAGAGACAGGGAGGTATGGATAATGTTCCCAGATTGTCATCCCGGGTATATGCGACGAACGATCTGGAACGGGTGGTTGAGGATAACGATTTCCTTTTTCTTTCCGTCACGATGGACCGGCTTCCTGAATTATTGAACTATCTGAAACCGTTGATTGACAAGAAAGCTGGAGATACCTGTTTCATCTCCCCTATCAAAGGTATCACTTCTGATGAAATCACAAAAGAACTGATTACGCCATCCCAGTTGATTAACAATTATCTGTACAATCTGAAGTATAAGTATCAGGTGGTTTGTATAGGGGGCCCATTCTTTGATGTGGATATCGCACTGGGAAATCCGGTGTGTGTCACCATTGCCGGGGGGAAGCGCATATCAAAGATTATCAGAGAGGATCTTATGAGATTCAACAGGAGGGAACTGTATTCCTATTATAATTTTGATATCGTTGGAGTAGAGGCATGCGGTTCCCTGAAGAACATCGTGGCCAATATAAAGGGGGTCACAGATTATTTAGAACTTGGTGATTCTCTTCCGGGGACCTTATTTGCGAGATCCGGTGTGGAAATAAGGTCCCTGTCAAAATTGTTAGGCGGCAGTTTCCAAGCCTTTCACAGCCAGGCAGGTGTGGGAGATATGTACGTAACCCTTTCTTCTGAGGCAAGCAAGAATTATCGGTATGGCAGATTGTTCTATGAACTATTCACCGGTAATCCCATAGAAACTAACATTAAGGTGTTAGAAAGAATAGACGGGACACCGGAAGGTCCCCATACCATCAGAAATGTCCACAAATACCTGGAAAAAAAGAATATGTACTCTCCGCTGTTTCATTGCGCCTATAAGATATTCAACGAAGGGGGCAATAAAAAGGAGATCAAGGAGCAGGTCATCCAGGCCTGTCAGTTCGATAGAAGAAAGAGTGAGTACATTGGGCCTGTATCGAGGGCCCTGTACAGGATTATACCGAACTTATGGTATCGAAGGCATAAAGGGTTATTATCTAAGTTAGTAATTCCCGAAACGTAAAGTTTTGGGGGGAGGGCCACACTCCGTCGTGGCCGGGGGGGTTAGGGATTACGGGTTTTGTGCCGATGAAGGACCTTTTTGACCAGCAGGAAAAAAGGATAGATAGCTGTCCCCTGGCGGACAGGATGAGGCCCCGCACACTTGAGGACTATGTGGGACAGTCTCATCTTTTAGCTAAAAATAGTTTGCTCCGTCGCGCCATAGAAGAGGATCTCCTGTTTTCCATGATTTTCTGGGGGCCACCCGGTTCTGGTAAGACCACCCTGGCCAGTGTCATTGCTCACGAAACAAAATCTTATTTTACAAGCTTTTCGGCTGTCCTTTCCGGCGTAAAGGAGATCAGGATAGTTATTGATGAGGCAAAAAGACAGTGGCGAGATCATCAAAAAAAGACTGTCCTCTTCGTTGATGAGATTCACCGGTTTAACAAGGCCCAGCAGGATGCCTTCTTGCCCCATGTGGAAAGTGGTCTCGTCACCCTGATTGGCGCAACGACGGAAAATCCCTCTTTTGAGGTCATTGCACCCCTCCTTTCCCGGTCACGGGTCATGGTCCTGAAGCCTTTCTCCGATCCCGAACTCTCATGTATCGTAAACAGGGCCATCAATGATCGGAAAAGGGGTTTTGGGGCCCTTTCTCTGGAAATTGAGCCGGAGGCCCTGGCGTATATCGTCTGGTCTGCCGATGGAGATGCCCGTGTAGCCCTGAACAATCTTGAAGCGGCGGTCTCTCTCTTGCAGACAGAGGAAGGAAAGGGAAGAAAAATTACCTCTGTCGTGGTAAAAATGGCCATGCAGAAGAAGGCCCTGCAGTACGATAAGGGGGGAGAAGAACACTATAACCTGATATCTGCTTTTCACAAAAGCCTGCGGGGGAGTGACCACGATGCAGCCCTTTACTGGCTTTCGCGCATGCTCATGGCCGGTGAAGACCCCCTTTACATTGCCCGCCGCATGGTAAGATTTGCCTCGGAAGATGTCGGCAATGCCGCCCCCGGGGCGCTTAACGTAGCTCTTTCCGCCATGCAGGCATTTCAGTTCATCGGTCTTCCCGAAGGTGAGCTGGCCCTGGCCCAGGCCGCTGTTTATCTTGCCACGGCGCCAAAGAGCAATGCTCTCTATGTCGGCTATGGCAAGGTAAAGGAAACGATAGGGGAAACCGGAGCGCTTCCGGTCCCCCTGCACATCAGAAATGCGCCCACACGATTGATGAAGGATCTCGGTTATGGCAAAGGTTACAGGTATGCCCATGACTTTGAGGATGGCTATGTCCCTCAGGAATATCTGCCTGATAGACTTGCGGGAAGGGGGCTTGCCTTTTATATCCCAACGGATAGGGGATACGAGAAGACAATCAGAGAAAGAATTGAACAGTGGCGAAGGATTCGAGAGGCAGCAAGAAAAGAAAAGGGGGAGGTCGGGAGACCTCCCCGAGTTCAGGAGGAGTGAAGGTTTGGGGACCTTCACGATTTTGGAGTTTACTAGCGGCTAACTATGCCCATTAGTTTAACCGATAATACGCTCGCGGTATAATGGTAAGCATAGTTTGTGCCAAATATTGATAGAGTTATCTAAGTACTTTAATTCGCTTATCTATTTAGGAAAAGGTAGAGCGGAAAACTTTGGTAGACAGCGGTAAACGGCAGGCAATAGATGTCGTCATTCGGATGGCGACCAGCGAATAGCATCATAAAAACAAAGACTTGTTTTGCAAAAGGCGACCTGTCAGCGGCTCGACATAATTGTCGATTTTTAGTAACTACTCAGGTTCAAAGTTTCGGGGTTCACGGTTCAAGGTTAGAGCGTGGATTCCTATTTTAGCACAGGAAGGAGGAAAACAAATGGCAGTAGGTATGATTTCTTATGGGGCATATGTCCCGATGTACAGGATGAACTTGCAGACACTGGCCCGGAACTGGGGTAGCCCTGCGGGGAAAGGGGAAAAGGCAGTGGCCAATTGGGATGAAGATTCTCTCACCATGGCCACAGAATCTTCCGTTGATTGCCTCAACGGCTTAGACAGGTCAATGATTGACGGCCTTTATTTTGCGACCACCACTCCGGCTTACCGTGAGAAGCAAAATGCAAGCATCATCGCCAAGGTAATTGATCTCAGGCGGGACATCACGACGGCAGACTTTGCCAATTCGGTAAGAGGGGGGACGAACGCTTTGAAGGCCGCGATAGATGCGGTTAAGGCCGGATCGGCAAAGAGGTTCTTAGTCACCGCAGCCGATTGTCGTGTGCCCGCCCCGGATTCTCAATTCGAGAGGCTTTTCGGCGATGGCTCGGCGGCCTTTCTGATAGGAGATTCCGATCTCGCTGTGGAAATCGAGGGAAGCGTCAGTATCTCCAGTGAATTCATGGATATCTGGAAGAGAGAGGAGGACAGATATGTCCAGGCATGGGAGGAGAGATTTATCGTTACCAAGGGTTACCTTGCCCATCTTGAGGAGATAATCTCTATGATCTTCAAAAAGTATAAAGTTACTCCGAAGGATTTCACCAAAGTCGTATTCTATGCCTTTGATCAGAGGAGACACCTTGAAATTGCGAAGAAACTTGGTTTCGATCCCGCCACCCAGTTGCAGGACTCTCTTCTCTCCACGGTGGGGCATACGGGATCGGCTCAGGCCATGATGATGCTGGTCGCCGCCCTGGAAGAGGCCAAACCGGGGGACAGGATACTCTTTGTCAACTACGGCGACGGGGCGGATGCCTTCATCCTGAAGGTGTGCGACCCAATAGAAAAGATCAGGGACAGGCGGGGGATAAAGAAGAACCTTGCATCACGAATGGAACTGCCCTCCTATGGAAAGTATTTGCATTTCCGGAATATTCTCGATTGGGGCAGGCAGCGGGAACCGGAGAGGTTCGGAGCCCTGACCATGTCATGGAGGGATAGGAACTGGCTCTTAAGTTGCCACGGGCATAAGTGCAGGCAGTGCGGAACTATACAATTCCCCATGCAGAGGGTCTGCACATGGTGTCAGGCCAAGGATGACTTTGATGAGATAAGACTGTCGGACAAAAAGGGGACACTCTTTACTTACAGCATGGATAATCTGGCCACATCGGTAGACAAACCCACCGTCATTGCCATTGTGAACATCGCCGGAGGGGGCAGGTTTTCTACTGTGCTGACGGATCGGGACACGGAAAAGATCAACCCTGATATGCCGGTGGAATTTACCTTTAGAAGGGTTCACGAGGCGCAGGGTATTCACAACTATTTCTGGAAATGCAGGCCGGTAAGGGCATAAGGAGGGATGGAAGATGGCAGAGAGCTTTAAAGACAAGGTTGCAATTATAGGTATGGGTTGTTCCAAGTTCGGTGAGAACTGGGATATGGGGAGCGAGGATATGGTGGTGGATGCCACCTATGATGCATTGGCGGATGCCGGGATCGAAATGAAAGATATTGATGCCGCCTGGGTGGGAACGATAGGATTTCACGGAACGGGAACCGGGATGACGTCCACAGGGATCACCGGGGCGGCGATCTCGATGCCCTTGAAACTCCAATACAAGCCCGTTACCCATGTGGAAAACGGATGCGCTACCGGGACAGATGCCCTGAGAAACGCCGCTTTTGCCGTAGCGGCCAAGGTCTATGACATCGTTCTTGTCGTAGGTGTTGAAAAGCTGAAGGATACCGGTTTCGGCGGACTCGGCGAGCTGGCCATACCTCCGCACCCCGTGTTTGAAGGGGGTATAACCGCGCCCGGCATGTACGCCCTCGCCGCTACGAGATATTTCAAGAAGTACGGACTAACCCCGGAGGAGGGAAAGAGGATGCTGGCCAAGGTCTCGGTAAAGAGTCACTACAACGCCTCCAGAAACCCCCGGGCGCATCTCCGCAATGTGATCACCGAGGAGCAGGTGATAAATGCACCTGTAATTGCGTGGCCCCTCGGTTTATTCGATTGCTGCGGCGTAACCGACGGCGCGGCGGCGGCCATCCTCTGCCGTGCGGAGGATGCGAAAAAATTCAAAGACAACTATGTCCTGATCAAGGGATTAGGTCTTTCCATAGGACCGGGGCAGGGAAGCATCAGAACGGATTATGACTTTACCATCTGGGATGAGACCGTTTACGCCAGTAAAGAGGCATATGCCATGGCAGGGATAAAGAATCCCCGGAAAGAAATTGATCTTGTGGAGTGTCATGACTGTTTCTCCATCTCCGAAGTTATTGCCGTGGAGTCTCTGGGACTCTGTGAGAGGGGAAAAGCGAGAGCGGATATAGAGTCCGGGGCCTGGACCCAGGAGGGGGAGATACCGGTCAATCTCAGCGGAGGGTTGAAAGCCTTTGGGCATCCCATCGGGGCCAGCGGTTGCAGAGAGGCGTTTGAGATATATCAGCAACTCCTGGGAAGGGCGGAGGATAAGACACGCCGGTTGAAAAATCCCCGTATGGGATTGGTTCATAATCAGGCCGGTCTGCCGGGGAAATTCATGTGCGCGGTGGCCATTTACGGCCTCCCCTAAAAACAACGGCAGCAAGAATAGGCAAAATAATGGGGGGCGCTTTTTTCGAACCTCAGGGCATTCCGGAAAGGGCTGGAGTATAGTTCAAGGGAGGGCCACGCTCCGTCGTGGCCGTCATCGAATGTGGTTTAAGAAAAAATCAGTCATGTCTGCCGGGGGAAAACCTATCTGGCGGCATCAGTCCTCCCGCCACTCGCGCCCCTTTTTACAGCCCCTCGCCGTTGCCATGGCCTGCACCCTTTTTATCGGTCTTATTCTGAGCATGGGGATTATGGATCTCCGCAGGATTGATAAGACACTTGTAGATTTTATGGAGAATCAAGGATTCAATATTGTTAAGGTTATCCAGAAACTGGCCCAGGAAAACCTTAGCCTTCTCGTCCAGGTACACCAGAGGGATGGCCAGCATACTTTTGTTCCCCTTACCGATGAGGCCTTTTCACCCCAGAACTGGTTGACCACCGCCCTCGTAGAGCTGGGACGTACAATTGACAGCGAATGGAAGGCGGATCGCCTGAGCGATGTGTATTTAAAAAAATTTGCGTCAGATAATGGTTTGTGGCTGGTTACTGTCCTGAACGAACAGGGTCGAATCGTTTTTCGGAGCCGTTCATTGCCGGAAGAACTTTTCCCCGGGGAAAACAACGTCATGAACGGGCAACAGGTTGCCTTCAATCTCTTAACCAAGCTCGGCAAACTGAGGAAGATCGGATTCATTGCCCTCCGCCGCAAGGATGGGAGCGGAACGATCATCATTGCCCTCGACCCTGAGGGCCTGCGGTATTGGGGTACAAAAGTATCTGTAGAAAAAGCCATTGAGAAATTAGGCGAGGGACAGGGTTTGAGCTATATCAGGATTACGGACCGGCGCGGGATGATTCTTGGCAGCGCAGGACGGGTGCCGGAAAATGGAAAAGAGGGAGATGCCTATCCATTTCCTCAAATCCTTGCCGGTAAAAGAAAAATCGTCAGCAGGAAAGTTGCTTTCCACGATAGAAACCTCCTTGACATTACCACTCCCCTTTCTTTAAACGGTCGGGTGGCAGGTATCGCCAGGCTTGGCCTTGAACGCGGCAGCGCGGATAAAATACTGGAGGAGAATAAGCGAAATATAGTTGTTTCCACGGCATTGATCGTCCTGATCGCCTCTTTATCAATGTGGTTGCTCTACCACAATCAAAACAGACACCTAAGGGGGATTGTAGAAATGGAAAGGCGCATCGAGAAGGCGGAAAGGCTCTCTGCCCTTGGTCAACTTGCTGCCGGCGTGGCTCATGAGATCCGCAATCCCCTCAATGCCATCAGTATGGCCAGTCAGAGGCTCAAGCGGGAATTTATACCAGCCGATGGGAGCAAGATCGAGGAATTCCAGACCATCACGGGAATCATCCGGGATGAAATAAGACGTCTTAACGGAATTATTGAAGAGTTTCTCACCTTCTCCAAGAGCCGACGACTGGAAATGCAAAATTACTCCGTCACAGACCTTCTACAGAAGGTCGTCGCCCTCATCCAAGAGGAGGCCGCCGCAAAAGGTATCACCATCCAGACGAGGTGGAATGATTCCTCCATGATCATCCCCATGGATATAGATAAACTTCAGCAGGCCCTGCTTAACTTTATCAAGAATGCGGTGGAATCAATTACAGGTGGAGGTTTCATTACTATTTCTGTCAAGTTAGAGGGAAATCACCGCCTAACTATCAAAATTTCAGACACGGGGTGTGGTATGACCGCGTCCGAGGTGGAGCAGATTTTTAATCCCGAATACACGACAAAGGAAAAGGGGCTTGGCCTGGGACTGTCTCTTGCCCATGAGATCATCCGTGGCCATGGAGGCGAGATTCGTGTCTTTAGCCAGCAAGGTTCAGGAACGACCTTTGAGATTTTGCTGCCTGCGGAAATGAATATTTGAACACGGTCAACGAATAACGGTGAACGGACAATGGTTTTTGCCATGAGCATAAGGCCATTGAACATCTTGATTGCTGAGGACGGCCAGTCACAGCGGGAAATGCTTCGGGATTTCCTGATTAAAGAGGGCCATACCGTCGCAGAAGCGGAGAATGGAGATCAGGCCGTGCAGCGTGTTCTCCATGGCCATTTTGATCTGCTTCTCCTCGACTATAAAATGCCTGGTATGGATGGTATGCAGGTCTTGAAAGAGGTGAAGCGTATCAATCCAGAGATAGATGTGGTGATCATTACCGCCTATGGGACGATAGAAACGGCTGTAGAGGCCATGAAGGCCGGCGCCATAGACTATATTAACAAACCCATTGAATTTGAAGAGCTTCTTCTTCTTGTCGCCCGTGTCTCGGAGCGACGCACCCTTCTTAGAGAAAACGAGATCCTCCGCCAGGAACTTAAAGAGAAGGGGGTAACGGCAGATAAGATCATTTACCGCAGCCCAAAGATGAGGGACTTGATCAATATGGCAGGAAGGGTGGCGAGAAGCCGCGCTACCGTCCTCCTCCAGGGAGAAAGCGGCTCGGGCAAAGAGCTGTTTGCCAGGCTGATCCATAATCTCAGCCCCCGTTCGGGAAAATCTATCATTGCGGTAAACTGCGGGGCGTTGCCTGAGAGTCTCCTGGAGAGTGAACTTTTCGGTCATGAGAAAGGCGCCTTTACCGGGGCTACCATGAAACGGATCGGTAGGTTTGAGGAAGCCGACGGTGGAACTATCTTTTTAGATGAAATCGGCGAGCTTTCTCTCCCCGTGCAGGTCAAGCTCCTCCGATTTCTTCAGGAACGTGAATTCCAGCGGCTCGGTGGAAATCAGACGATACGTTCCGATGTACGAATTATCAGCGCCACCAACCATGATCTAAAATCGCGGGTCAGAGATGGCCTTTTCAGAGAGGACCTTTTCTACCGGTTGAATGTTGTGGCGATGACTGTCCCCCCGTTAAGAGAGAGAAAAGAGGATATACCTCTGTTGCTTGAACATTTCATGATGCGATTTGCCGCGGCCAATGGCAAAAACATTACAGGAATCAGCAGCGAGGCCAGGGACCTTCTTTTAAAGTATGATTATCCAGGCAATGTCAGGGAGCTGGAAAACATCATCGAGCGGGCTGTGGTGATATCAAGGGGGCCGGTAATAATGATGGAGGATCTTCCCTTCGGACAAGGTCTTATCTATCCCCCGTCCAGTCA
>MNZP01000169.1:0-8268 GCA_001873675.1 Syntrophaceae bacterium CG2_30_49_12
TAAAATACTTGGACCGGGTTTGCTTGAGAGAGTTTATGAAGTCTGTTTCTGTCATGAGCTTTCTAAACGAGGATTAAAATATCAAAGGCAGGCAGATGTCCCCATTTACTTAGCCTTATGAAATTGACTGGTAAGCGCCCTGGTTTTCTTATTAATTTTAATGTGTCCCTCATCAAGAAGGGTATTCAAAGAATAATTATATGATCTTAGTGTCTTGGTGGCTGAATAGTCACTCCAGAATTTACCTCAAGTCTTCAGGTGCTGAGCGCATATTTTTTGCAAAACTCTCAGCAATTGGCGTAGAAGGCATGAAGGATACTGTTAGAAGGATATTTTACAGAGTTGGTAATTTACCAATATCTAGGTTAGTGGCAAGAAAATATCAGGGGAAGATCCTATTTCTAATGTACCATAGAGTTATTCAGGATTCTGATTTTATCAATCATACGGAACCTACGGAACCGCTTTCAGAATTAAGCATTTCCGTTTCTCGCTTCGACGAACAAATCAGTTATATATCAAAAAGTTGTCAACCAATATCAATCGACCAGCTTCCTTCTCTGCTATCGGATACTAATTCCCTTTCCAATATCCCGGTTGTTGTCACCTTTGATGATGGATACAAGGACAACCTGGTATATGCTCTTCCTATTTTAAAAAAGCATAAGGTTCCAGCAGTAATCTATATAACTACGTGTTTTCCTGAGGGCGACTGCTCCATTTGGTGGTTTGAGTTATGGGAAAATTATCAAGAATATGTGTTGAATTGGGAAGAGATTAAAGAATTGGATAAGGAGGAGTTAATCACAATAGGAGCCCATACACATACACATCCAAATCTTAGGAACCTCAACGAAAGCACAGTAATTAAGGAAATGATAACCAGCAAGGAGTTACTTGAAAAAAATCTAGGTCATTCGGTGGAACATTTTGCTTATCCCTACGGAACGCCGTATGAAGCAGGGCAGAGAGAATATGGCATAGCAAAAAATGTGGTTTCAAGACAGCAGTAACAACTATATGCAAGACGTTTCATGAAAATAAGTTGATGGAAAATCCGTTAGTGAGCATAATCATCCTGACGTGGAACCGCCGCCAGTATGTGCTGAAGGCCATTGATTCCGTCGTCAAACAGTCCTACCGACCCTTAGAGATAATCCTTGTGGATTCTGCCTCTACGGATGGGACTGTTCAGGCAGTTCGGGAAAGCTATCCTGAGGTGCGGATTATACGACTGCATAGGAATCTGGGCATTGTAGAGGGGCGTAATATAGCGCTGGCAAATTGCCGGGGAGATATAATCTTCTCACTGGATAATGATGCCTGGATCTGGCCCTCTACTTTGAGCCTTTGCGTTGACCGTTTGCTTAAAGAAAAAGAGCTGGGAATTATAGCCTGCCGGATTATTGAACCAGGAACGGAGCAAGATGTGGAAGACGGCCACACCTGCTTTTTTATTGAAGGAGGTTTTGCGATCAAAAAGGAAGTTCTTGATAAAGTGGAATACTTTCCCTCCGATTTCTTCAGGCAGGCTGAAGAGAGCGACATGGCCCTGAGAGTTATTGATGAGGGATACTATATTCTTCTCTATTCACAAGCCGTAGTTTATCACGAAAGAGCGTCGTTAAGTAGAAACGAGAAACTGTATATGTTTTACGGATGCCGCAACGAACTTTTTACGGTAATCAGGAGATATCCACTACTGGTCATGCCCCTGGCATGCCTCTGGAAAATCTTTATCTGGAACTGGACTGGCGCAGAGAAAAGGGCGCTTCATTTTACGCTGGCGGGATCTCTTGCCGGTATATCGAGGCTTCCCTGGCTGCTGTTAAAAAGGGAACCGGTATCCTTCAAGACGATAAGAAAACTCGTAAGTTTCAAGAGATCCTTCAGATGAGCGGTTTGCGCAGCGGCCTTACAGAAGATGTTTTCCGGGTGTGCGAACAACCCGGCCTGGCTAAGATGACGAAAGACAGGATAATCAGAAATACCCTTGCGTTATTCGTGGGAACCGCTGTGGGCAACGTGTTCTCGTTCCTCCTGATGGTATATATCGCGAGGACTCTGGGAGATGTGGGAGTCGGACAGTATTCGTTCCTGTTTGCCTTCGGATATATTATAGTGATCCTGTGCAATCCCGGAATGGGATATCTCATCATCAAGGATGTGCCGGCAAATAAGGGCATTACTTCTCCATACGCCAACAATATCCTGTCCGTGAAAGCAATCCTCGCGGTTGTTTCGGCCCTCGCCGCTGTCTTGCTTCTTGTGTCCATTAAGGACGACACCCTGATTGTCCGGAGTTTCATGATAGTGGCGGTAATTTACATGATTAACTCCGTGGGATCGGTGTTTTCGAATATTCTCAACGCTAACGAGAGGATGGAACTGACAGCGTTGATTGACGCCATAGAACGCGCGGTCGCCCTCCTTGTCGGCGCTGTCCTGCTCTATATCACGCGATCGCTTCTGTACCTGGTTCTGGCCCTCCTGATTTCCAATCTGGTCAAGCAGCTATTGTATTTCACGTTTTCAAGGCGGTATTTCGTTTTAGGGCCTGGAATCGACTTCGCGCTGTGGAAAAGACTGTTTGTGCGATCCCTCCCCTTCGCGCTCAGCATATCCTTCCTGTATGTGTACCACAGGATTGACACGGTTATGCTCTCGCTGATGGTAGGCGACCGGGTAACGGGGTGGTATAACGCTGCCTATAGATTGATCGATGTTATCCACTATGTACCCCTCTTGCTGGTGGCGGCGATTCTGCCCCCCATGGCGCTATATTCCAGAGAAGACACAACGATTCTGACGGATATATTCAACCGGTCGTTCAGATACCTCGTCATGCTGGCATTTCCCATCGGTGTGGGGATGTTTCTGCTTGCGCCGAGGCTGATCCTGTTTGTTTTCGGCGGGGGTTTTGAAAATGCGGCGCCGGCCCTGCGGATATTGATATGGGCGGAGGTCCTTGCCTTTCTCAACTACCTGGGCGGCCACCTGTTGAATATGATTGACAGGCAGAAGATCTATGCGGCTATTATCGGGGCGACGGCGGTTTTCAATATCATCTTGAATCTGCTTCTTATTCCGGGTTACATCCATATCGGCGCCGCCGTGGCGACCCTGCTCTGCGAACTGCTGGTATTCGCGCTGGTCTATAACTGCATCGGGAGATATTTTTTCAGGGTTCGCCTGTGGTCTCTGGTCTGGAGGCCGGCCCTCGCCTCCGTGATTATGGGTGTCATTGTTGTGAAGATACAATTTCTGCCCGTCTGGTATATTGTAATTGCGGGGTGCGTCTGTTATTTCGCCGCCCTTCTTATTCTGAGGGGATTAAACAGACATGACAGAGACGCGCTCTATTCCGTTCTTGACGTGACAGGTCTGGGGGGCAGGAGTAAACATTAATTGGCCACGACAGAGCGTGGCCCTCCACCGTTTGGAGGGCCACGCTCTGTCGTGGCCGGAAGTATGGACCACTAAGGCAAACTCGAAAGCCACTGGTATGCGGGAGTCACCAGTATGTACTGGTCTCCGTTCGGAATCATCCGGTAACCTTCGCTTTCCCCTATAAGTTGAATCGCCGGCTTTTTCAAAACCCCCTGAAATTTCTTAAGGGCTGGAGACGGCTCAGTGTCTGAAAGTTTTGCTTCAACCAAAACAATGGGCTCACCCTCATTTGCGATAAGAAAGTCCACTTCCTGCTGTTCCTTATTCTTAATAAAATGGAGGGAGAATCTACCGTAGCCCATATCATTCCATGCCGTAACCGCTCGATACAGTTCCAAAGCCACCATATTTTCAAACCGGGCTGCCGGTTCCTTTATCCGGGGTGTATCCCAGAGATATACCTTGCGCTCTTTTTGAATTGCCCGGGCAATTCTCCGCGTCCATGGGCCAATACTGAAAGTAAGAAAAAATCTTTCAAAAACCAACAACCAGCTTTGAATAGAATTATAAGATGTTTTCAAGTCGCGAGCCAGCGAAGGTATGGAGATAGGACTTCCTGCCTTGGATGGCAATAAATAATAGAGCGTTTCCATATCCACGACGGATTTCACGCCGGTCAGATCACGAATATCCTCACGTATTAACTGTTGGGAATAGATATTTGACCATCGGCGGTAGGTCGCCATGCGCCCTGACAAGTATGGCTCAGGAAACCCGCTCAATTCAGACAGCCCCGACCATATTTCTTTCAGTTCATCGGCATGCTCCATCACTATTTGTAAGGGATTATTAAGAAAAAGGCCAATTTCTCGGTTCCTTTTTCCTAACTCGGAGATCGTAAATGGCCACAGGTGAAAGAGGAAATAGCGGCCCGCAAGTGAATCTCCTCCCTTCTGATAGAGATCCAGCCTTCCACTTCCGGAGATAAGGAATTGGTATTTATCATGAAACTGGTCGTAAACGCCTTTGAGGTAGTTTTTCCAGTCCCTGTATTTGTGGATCTCATCAAGAATAACCAGTGGGATTGATGAATCCCGGCGCTCTACAGCCTCAAAGAAAAGGGGATTTTGCATGAAGTTTGTTCTGTGTTCGGCAATGTCCCAATTAAAATAGAGATTATTTGTAAAAGAACCGGAAATAATTTGAGCAAGCGTGGTCTTTCCTGCCTGGCGTGGCCCCACAAGGAATATCATGCTTTTATCAACAGCAAGATCCTGCCAGATTTTGATATATGGCGTTCTCCTTTTCATGCCGACCATTATTCACGATAATGAAAAATAGTCAAGACAATTTTTAAATAAGCTGAAAAAAGAAAAGGCGAACAGTATGGGTCACACCTATTTTAATTGCATTTTGCCCCAATTTCTGACATATCCCAGCATGTTGCCAAGAAACATTTGCCTTATCATACCCAATATATGCCACCACGCCCTGCAGCGGGGGAACAATAGGCAGGATGTGGTCATTCCGCAAAATGCGGATGAAATGATACTGAAGATCTGGAACATCTGTCCTCTCCTAACCCTCTCCCGTCGAGGGCATAAGCGCTAACTTAAGGGGGCGGTTTTACATTCGTCATTCCGGCGAAAGCCGGAATCCAGCGAGGCGTCAGTGAATAAACAACCTGCGGTATACATTCTGGCAAGCAAAAGAAATGGTACCCTGTATATCGGTGTAACTTCGGGCCTCGTCAAGAGAATATGGGAACACAAAAACAATATGGTAGAAGGATTTACCAAGCACTACGGTGTTCATCAGCTGGTTTGGTATGAACTTCACGAGAGTATGGAATCAGCTATTGAGCGGGAGAAGCGATTGAAAGAATGGAGGAGAAAGTGGAAACTGGAATTGATTGAGAGCACGAATCCAGATTGGCAGGATTTGTATCATACGATTGTTTGACTGGATTCCGGCTTTCGCCGGAATGACGGCTTTTGCCTAAGTTAGCGCTTATGCCCACCGAGGGAGAGGGAACTATAAGGATGCCATTCATCCCCCGTTTAAAAACGGGGTATTCTGGCATGATTTCATAAACAGGTGTGACCTCTTTTACTCTTCAATTAGTTGGTGATCCTATGAGGATTCAAGGATTCAAGTGAAATGCTGAAGATTTATAAGGCAACGAAAACATTTCCCAAAGGTAAGGGCTTTGGCTTGACCTCCCAAATGAGAAGGGCAGTCCTGTCTATCCCGAGCAATATTGCAGAAGGGTACGGGAGTAAAACACTATGAAAAAGATTCTTCTGGCGCGGTGGTTTGCGCTGATTGTCATAGCCCTTGCGGCCTTTGTTGTTTACAGTAACACCTGGCGCTGCCCCTTTGTCTTTGACGACATCCACTCCATTGTAGAGAACACCGGGATCAGGGATCTGTCGAACTTTTCCTCTCCGGGCAGGTTCTTTGATTCGAGGGCAGTTGTTAATTTTACCTTTGCCCTCAATTACAAGTTCGGCAGGCTCGACGTCTTCGGCTATCACCTGGTCAATATCCTGATACATATACTGAACGGCTTTGTCGTGTACTTTCTGGCGCTTTCGATTTTCGATACTGATAGGCTGCTTTTCCGGCACTCACAACTCCCCATCATGGCCTTGTTTGCAGCCCTTATATTTGTCGCGCATCCTATTCAGGCCCAGGCGGTCACCTATATCGTGCAGCGCTATGCCTCCCTGGCGGCCTTTTTCTATATGGGGTCGGTGCTGTTTTATCTAAAGGCGAGAATAAGGCAGGGGACAGAGGTCAGAGGACAGAGAACAGAGGTCAGAGGTCAGAGGTCAGGGGTCAGGGGTCAGAGGTCAGAGGGGAGAAGGACCTTCAGCTTTCAGCTTTCAGCTCTATACATCCTGTCTCTTCTGTGCGGGCTGCTGGCCTTTATGAGCAAGCAGAACACGGCCAGTCTCCCCGGCGCCATCATTCTTGTCGAGTGTATGTGCTTCGGCGGCGCGGGCACGTGGAGGAAACGGGCGCGAAGGTTCCTGTGGCTGATTCCGGCCTTTATCCTGTTCGCGGCGTTTGTTCTGTACGCCATGGGCCTGTTCAGGGGCGCGGGAATCGGGGGCATGCTGGAAGACGTCTCCGATCTTGCGCGGGAGACGGAACTGGTGAGCAGATGGGGCTACCTCTGCACCCAGTTCAATGTCCTGGTGATTTATATACGCCTGCTCTTTCTCCCCATCAACCAGAACCTGGATTACATATACCGCTTCAATACGGGTTTCTTTGACGGCCTTACTCCCCTTGCTTTTGCGTTTCTGGCGGGACTTGCGTTTCTGGCCGTATGGAAGAGGAAGAGCTATCCCGTCTTCACCGTGGCCCTTTTCTGGTTTTTCATCACACTTTCCGTGGAGTCCAGCATCATACCCATAAGGGACGCCCTTTTCGAACACAGACTTTACCTTCCCCTGTTCGGCTTCGCGTTTCTTGCCGCCTGGCTGCCCTTTCGGTTCCTGCCGAAGAGGCGCGTGCTGGCCGTTCTTATCTGCGCGTCCATTGTCATATTCCTGGGAACTGCGACATACCTGAGGAACAGGGTATGGAAGGACGACCTGACCCTGTGGAGCGATGTCATGGCGAAGTCGCCGCAAAACCCCCGGGGATGCATGAACCTGGGGAACGCCCTTGCCTCGGAAGGACGTTATGATGAGGCCATACGGCGCCATAACTTCGTGCTGAAGTTCAACCCGGACAACGTTAAGGCCAACTACAACATGGGGGTTGCGCTGGAGAAGCGGGGCGATACCGACGGGGCCGTCCGCTATTACACGAAGACGCTGCGTATTGATCCCAGCCAGGCCGATGCGCACTACGGCCTGGGAAACATATTCCTGAAACGTGGCGATTTTGAGGGGGCGGTTTCGCATTACACCGAGGCGCTGCGGATAAAACCTGGAAACGTAAAGGCTCGCAGCAATCTGGGCGTTGCCCTGTTCCGGCTGGGTGATGTGGATGGCGCCTTCAAGCATCTGAACGAGGCCATCCGGACAGATTGGGAAAGCACAGAAGCGCGCAACAACCTCGGGGGTATCCTCGAGACGAAGGGGGATCTTGAGGGTGCGGCCCGGCGCTATTCTGAGGCGCTCGTGATAAAACCCGACAATACCGAGGCGCACGAAAACCTGTCGAGGGTTCTGGGACGTTTAGGAGATCCCGCCGTGGCGGCCCGCTGCTACCGCGAGGTGCTGCGGGCGGACCCTGAGAACAGGGATATCCATATGGATCTCGGCATCGCCCTGTCACGCCTGGGCGATCTGAAGGGCGCCGTCTTGCATTTCAGCGAAGCCGTCCGGATAGATCCGAAAGACGCCGGAGCGTACTACAACCTCGGCCTGGCCTTCTCCAAACAGGGCAGGATGGAGGAAGCGGCGGAGCAATACCTGGAATCACTCAGGATAAGGCCGCAAAACCACAAGGTCCATTACAACCTTGCCCTTGTCCTATACAGACTCGGGGATTTCCAGGGGGCTGCCCGTCATTTTGAGGAAGCCATGCGCCTGGAGCCCAGTCTGAAAGCTCAGGCCTCCTACAACATCGCCCGCGCGTACGCCCGGCAGGGGAAGACTGAAGAATCCGCAGGGTGGCTCAAAAGGGCCGTCGAGGCGGGATTCAACGACCGCCGGCGAGTGAGGGAGGACCGGGATCTGGAGAGCATAAAAGACAGCGCATCTTACAGAAACCTTACGGAAAAGGGGGATGACGAACCATAGGCGGCATGGCCGGACCGGTTGCCGGCTGGATATGACCAATGCTGTGCCGATATGACCAATCAGGGATCAGGGGTCAGGAAGCAGGGATCGGGGATCGGGGGTCAGGGATCAGGGG
>MNZP01000169.1:8288-8980 GCA_001873675.1 Syntrophaceae bacterium CG2_30_49_12
GGCATAAGCGCTAACTTAGGCACAGAGTCATTCCGGCGAAAGCCGGAATCCAGGATAGCATCAGTGGATAAACAACCGGCAGTATACATTCTGGCAAGCAAACGAAGATGTGGAAAGCAATGTAGTTGGAACATTAAATCTTCTGGAAAAGTCCGTTAAAAAAGGGGTCAAGAAAATTGTATTCGCATCTTCCGGGGGTACTGTTTATGGAATTCCCAAGTCTCTGCCTATTCCGGAAACACATCAAACAAGTCCTTTATGTTCCTATGGTATAACCAAGTTGACCATTGAAAAATATTTGGCGCTTTTTCACCGTCTCCATAACCTTGACTATACTATATTGCGTGCCGGAAATCCATATGGAGAAAGGCAACGCATAGATAGTGTTCAGGGGGTGGTGACAGTTTTCTTGGGCAAGAGGCTCTTAAATCAAACTATAAATATCTGGGGGGATGGCTCGGTTGCCAGAGATTATTTTTATATAAGCGATCTTGTATCTGCTTTTGTGCGTGTAATCGAGTCTGATACAAAGTCAAAGATTTATAATATTGCCGGTGGCCGAGCCCGCTCTCTGAATGATATTTTATCCGTTATCCGTGAAGTAACGGGCCTGCAGCCGGTGGTGCAGTATATGCCGGGTAGAAAATTGGATGTCCCGGGACATTGTCTGGATATTCAGTTAGCAAAGAAGG
>MNZP01000223.1 GCA_001873675.1 Syntrophaceae bacterium CG2_30_49_12
TTTTTTTGGAGGAGTCACAGAATTCACACGACGGACCAGAAGGGCAAAATTATTGGCTCAGATATTGGAAGAAAATGATTTTGCCGTGGAGAGTAAAGGAGACTTAATTATAGGACGAATTAAGAAGATTGACCGTCGAAATATGGAAGGCAAGTTCTGTCTGATTGGACGATTAATAGGCTATACACGCCAGTTAGACGTCTTATTGCGCAGTGAGAAAGATATTGACTTTTTTGCCGATCAATTCCTGAAGGGCGAACGGGAGCTAAGCGCACCATTGTCTTAAAATCAAGAAGGAGGTCCCGATGAAGAAAGATATCTCTGTTATGGTCCTTGATGATGAACCCATTGTGGGCGAACGTTTACAACCGGTACTGGAAAAAGAAGGCTTCCAGGTGGAAGTTTTTACCGATAGCCAAAAAGCATTAAAACGTCTTGAGGAAAAAAATTTCCAGATCCTGGTTACCGACCTCAAGATGAGCGGTCCGACGGGAATGGATGTTTTGAAATATATCAAAGACCACGAGCGGGATACCGAAGCTATTATGATTACCGGTTATGCCACGATTGAAAGGGCTCGGGAAGCTGAGATTTTAGACGCTAAGTTTGTGACCAAGCCGTTTAAGCTGGATCAAATCGTCAAATTAGTGAACAAGGCGGCCAAAAAATTCAAGTAACGGAGATACTCTGGATCGGAGGAGCTATGGATAAAATTTACAACGTCATGATCCTGGATGATGAACCGATCGTTTGTGAAAGATTGCGGTCCACCCTGGAAAAGGTGAATCTGGACGTAGAGACCTTCACCGATCCTAACGACGCCGTTAAACGATTTGCCGAAAAAAAATTCCACCTTTTAATCACCGACCTCAAAATGAAGGAGCTGGACGGCATCGAAATCTTGAAATTGCTTCAGAAGGTCTCTCCAGAAACCAAAGTGATCATCATTACAGGCTTTGCCACGGTGGAAAAGGCCAGAGAAGCCCTAAAAATAGGGGCCCACGATTTTATCGCCAAACCCTTTAAACTTTCCCAACTACGGGATTTGGCGGCGAAAGCCCTTGGCCTTTAAAAAGGAGAAAGGATGGCCATTATAACAATTTCCAGAGGTACTATGAGTGGCGGGGAATCTTTGGCCAAGCGCCTTTCAGAAAGATTAAGCGTCCCTGCTGTTAGCCAGGAGATATTACAGGAGGCTTCCAGCCGGTCCGGGATATCCCAATCCCTTCTTCTCCAGCAACTGGAAAAAAACAAAGGATTGATCCATGGTCCTTCTCCAGAACGCAGATTTTATCTAACAGCCATTCAATTAGCTCTGGCTGAAAGGGCACAAAAGGGAACCTTTATTTATTATGGACATGCCGGGCATCTTTTATTGAAAGGGGTTCCGCAGGTCTTAAAAGTGCGCGTGATTGCTCCTTCAAAACGTCGAGCCCGGAAGCTTACCGAGACCCTGAAAATATCGTTTGAAGAAGCGCAGAAAATGATTGAAAAAATGGATGAGGGGCGAATCAAGTGGACCCGTTTTTTATACAATGTCGATTGGCGGGACCCATCTTTATATGACCTGGTCATTAACCTGGACGCCATAGGTATAGAAAGCGCCTGCGAGATGATCCTCTGTGCTTTAAGCCGACCAGAGTTTAGAGAAGCACCTGAGTCCCAAGCCATTATTGAAGATTTTATCCTGGCCAGCCGGGTGAAGGCTGAGTTGGCGACCCATAACCGAACCAAAGGTCTGGAATTGGAGGTAGGGGCCGAAAAAGGAATGGTTAACATTACCGGAAGTTTTCAAACCGGGGGAATTTTTCCGAGTGGAAAACATAAGATTAAGAATGATCTCATCGAAGTTGCCCAACAGGTCCAGGGTGTTAAAAAAGTCCAGATCGGCATCGAAGATATTCCTGTTGCCCTGGAATAACCATGAGTGATATCACTAAAAACTTTTGACAATAGGACTTTCAATAGAGGGGGAAAGCCATGCCTGAAAGACTTAATGTCCTGCTCCTTGATGATGAACCGATCGTGGGTAAGAGGCTCAAACCGGCCTTGGCCAAGATCGGCTGTAATGTGGAGGTCTTCGAGAATCCAAGAGAGGCATTGAAACGCATTGAAGAAAAGGATTTTGACATCGTGGTTACCGATATCCGTATGGATGAGGTTGATGGTATACAAATCCTGGAGCACGTCATCCAGAAGTCTCCCCGTACAAAGGTGATCATGATCACCGGTTACGCCATGATGGCGGTTGCCAGAGAAGCCATGGAGAAAGGGGCCTTCGATTTCATCTCAAAGCCCTTCACGCCTGATGACCTAAGGAAGGTCATCGCTAAGGCGGCGCATACCTTGGGTTCCCCCATTGATTCTGAGATGGCCAGTTGAAAGGAGGCCGGCAAACCCGCGGAGACACAATGAGTCAAAAAAAAGGGATACCCCCCACCATGACCCATGACCTTGCCGACCAGGCAAAGACCCTTGAAGGACGATCTGAGCAAATCCAGGCGACAGAATCCGCCCGAAAGGCCCTCTTAGCGAGACGCCGCCACAGACACCGCTACAGCCTGCAGCTCCATATTTACCTCAGTTTCTTTCTCGTCTTTCTGTTTGTGGCCGGCGTTGCCACTGCCCTGATGCTCACCATGTACGGGGTCGAAAAGAAACTCCGTTTCCTGGAGATTGTGGGCGAGTACATGATGGAGATCCAGCAGGCCCGCCGCTTCGAAAAGAACTTCTTCCTCTATGGCACGAACCTGAATGATGCCGTGGAAAATGTCTATCAGGCCAAGCAGATCTTTGACAACAATAGCGAAGAACTCAGAAAGATCCTGGGAAAAAGCAGCCAGGCGATCATCATGTCCAACCTCAGGCGTTACGAGACCATGCTTGAGAGACTTGTAGATCTCGAGCAGACAGAGGTAACCAATCCAGACTACCCCCTGAGAAAGAAAGAGATCGAAATAGAGTTGAGGAGACAAGGTCAGAAAATGGTTTCCCTGGCACAGGACCTCATGAAGAAAGAAAAAGAGTCACTTTCCGAGGCCATCCTGCGCTCTCGCCATATCCACATCTACACCCCTATCTTCTTGCTGCTCTTTCTTGTTCTGAATGCGTACCTCCTTGGCAGCCGGATTCTGGGGCCCATCCAGCGGTTCTCCGTGCATGCAAAACAGATCGCCTCGGGAGATTTTACCCCTATTACCCCTGAGCGCCGTTTCCGGGACGAGTTCACCGACCTGGCCATCGCGATCAATCAGATGATCCAGGAGTTGAAGAAGCGTGAGGCGGTTCTTATTCAGTCACACAAGATGCGGGCGATAGGAACGCTTACCGCCGGTGTTGCCCACGAACTGAATAATCCTCTGAACAATATCACCATCACCGCCCATATGTTTCTGGAGGATTATGACCACCTCTCCGATGAAGAACGCAGGGAAATGATAAAGGATGTGGTGAACGAGGCGGGGCGATCCAGGGAGATCATCAGCAATCTCCTGGACTTTGCCAGGGAAAGTGGCTCTCAACTGGAACCGCTTGACCTTCCGGAGCTTCTGAGAGAGACGATCAACCTGGCCTCCAACCAGATCAGGCTCTCAGGCATCAAGATTGAGTTACAGAGCGGGGGGTACCTCCCCCGTATCCACGGTGACCGGCAGCAACTCAGGCAGGTCTTCCTGAATCTTATCCTCAATGCCGTTGATGCCTCGTCCAAAGGAGGGAAGATACAGGTCTTAGTGGTCCCGGCTGATGAACCCAGTTATGTGGCGGTGAAAGTGATAGATTTTGGCAGCGGGATACCGGAACACATCCTAAGTTCCATCTTTGATCCCTTCTTTACCACCAAAGCCGGAGGGAAAGGGACGGGGCTTGGTTTGAGTGTGTCCCAGGGTATTGTAGCCAAGCACAGTGGCCGTATCCTTGTTTCCAGTGTTCAAGGCAAAGGCTCAACCTTTACCGTCACCCTGCCGGTGACCACCATTCCGGCAGACATTGACTCCAGCAAAAACCTCTCCGGTCGAGGTTGATCCTCGATCTAAACCACCTATAGGATTATACCATACCCCCCCGGCCTTTTGCCCTTGACACGAAACTCCCTTTTATCTATAGTTTCTCCAGTGAAACGGATTAGAATTGTTTTCTAAAGCATTAAAATGGAGGGAAAGGGTAATGAATGCGAAAATTAGATCGGTAAGAGCCATGGAAATCCTTGACTCCAGAGGGAATCCCACCATCCGTGTCGTTGTTGCGCTGGAAAACGACATCCTGACCTCGGCTTCAGTGCCTTCGGGTGCTTCAACCGGCGAGAATGAAGCGATTGAGCTCCGTGATGGCAACAAGAAGCGATATGGCGGCAAGGGCACTCTGAAAGCAGTAGCGAACGTTAACGAAATTATCTCTCCTAACATAATCGGCATGGATCCAACGCGCCAAGCGGAAATTGACCACCTTATGATCGCCCTCGACGGGACGCCGAATAAGGGGAAACTTGGGGCGAATGCTATCCTGGGTGTCTCGATAGCAGTGGCCCGGGCGGCAGCCCTTGCCTCCGATCTTCCCCTGTATGCGTACCTGGGAGGGCCGGGAGCCGTGAGGATTCCCATGCCCATGATGAACATTCTCAATGGGGGCAAACATGCCGAAAACTGTATAGACTTCCAGGAGTTCATGGTTATGCCCGTCGGAGCGCCAACTTTCACTGAGGCGCTTCGCTACGGGGCAGAGACTTTTCACTCACTTCAAAAAGCTCTAAAGATAAAAGGATATGCTATCAGTGTAGGAGACGAAGGCGGATTTGCCCCTAACCTTAAAAGCAACGATGAGGCCTGTCAGCTAATTGTGGAAGCAATCGAGGCGGCAGGATACAAGCCCGGTCAAGATATAGCCATCGCCCTGGACCCGGCGGCCAGTTCATTCTTTGAAAACGGGACATATAACCTTTCGAAATCAGGACAGGGGAAAAAGACAAGTGCGGAAATCATATCGTTATATGAAGCTTGGATTAAAGACTATCCGATCGTCTCCATTGAGGATGGCCTTGCGGAAAATGATTGGGAGGGATTTCGGCGCCTGACCTCCAGGCAAGGCCAGAGGATACAGATTGTTGGAGATGATATTTTTGTCACCAACACTGCTTTTATCGCCCGTGGTATTAAAGAAAACACCGCCAATGCGGTTCTCATTAAGCTTAACCAGATAGGCACCCTGACCGAGACTATCGAAGCTATTCATCTCTGCCGTAGGGCAGGCTGGGGATTCGTGATTTCCCACCGTTCAGGGGAGACCGAAGACACTTTCCTGGCCGATTTTGCTGTCGCTATGGGAGGCGGACAGATAAAGACCGGCTCTCTTTCCCGTAGTGAACGTATTGCCAAATATAACCGGCTCCTGGAAATTGAGGCGGAACTCGGAAAGACGGCAATCTTTGAAAATCCTCTGAAATTGATTTAAAAGCCCTGATCCGGCAAGGGGGGACGCCTTAAGTGCCTTCTTCGCTAATGTTGACTGATGAGGGATGAAGATTTACCTGGTAGGCCCGTTTTCGGATCTACCTCGATGAAGGCGATCCCCTCTGGAATGGGGAAAGATTCCACCGGTGTGTCCTTGATGGCCTTTTCCATGAAATACAACCAGATAGGCGCTGCCGCTCTGCCCCCCACTTCCTGCTTACCGAGGGGCCTTTCCTGATCAAAACCTACCCATACCCCTGTTACCAGCGACGGGGTAAAGCCGATGAACCAGGCATCTCTCATATCGTCTGTTGTTCCGGTCTTGCCGGCCACAGGTCTACCGATGCTTTTTACCCGCATACCGGTTCCACTGTCCACTACATCCTGCATCACATCAGTCGTCATGAAGGCGATGCGGGGGTCAATGACCTGCATTTGGCCGGTTATTGGCTGGTTTTCTTCGAAGACATGACCCGTCCGGTCAACGATTTTTTTGATGAAAAACGGCTCGCATTTTTTGCCCTGGTTGGCCAGGACACCGTATCCCCTGACCATCTCCTGAAGGGTAACACCTGATGTCCCCAGCGCCAGGGAGAGGTTTCTTGTCAGGGGAGAGGTAATCCCCATATTGGCAGCATACTGGGCGGCGTAGTCCACGCCGATCTCCTGGAGCAGCTTTATGGTGATAATATTTCTCGAGTGGACAAGAGCTGTCCTCAGGGTAGTGGGTCCCCAGAATTCTCCATCAAAATTTTGTGGTTTCCAGATATTTTCCCCCGTGGCGTCTATGAACATGATGGGAGAATCCATGAGTTTCGTTGCCGATGTCATTCCCTTATCAAAGGCTGCCGTATAGATAAATGGTTTGAAGGCGGATCCGGGCTGCCTCCTTGCCTGGGTGGCGCGGTTGAATTCGCTTTTCTTAAAATTCCTCCCCCCGACCATGGCCCTGATGGCGCCGGTCCTTGCGTCCATACAGAAGAGCGCCCCCTGAACAAGACCCCTTCTGTATCTTTGCCGTTCTTCCAGTTCCCTCAGTCCCCTTTCCACGGCAGCCATAGCTGCCTTTTGCACGGTTATGTTCAGGGTTGTGTAGACCTCGAGCCCTTCCCTGTACAGTACATCGCTGCCGTACTTTTCAAGGATGTACCGGCGGACATTTTCAATAAAGTAGGGGGCAATCTTCTCTTTAGGCCTGATGGATCGAAGTTTAACAGGAACGCCTATGGCTTTCTCCTTTTCCTGGGCAGTAATATAGCCGTCTTCCAGCATCCTCGTAAGGACATAGAGTTGTCTCTGCCGGGCCATGTCTAAATGTGCGTAGGGTGAATAGTTGCTGGGGGACTTGGGGAGACCGGCTAAGAGGGCCGCTTCGGGCAGGATCAGATCCCTGGCGCTTTTACCAAAATAGCCCTGTGATGCCGCCTCTATGCCGTAGGTGCCATGTCCTAAGTAGATGTGATTCAGATAGAGGTTCAGGATCTCATCTTTGGAAAGGTATTTGTCAATCTTGTACGCTAAGATCGCCTCTTTGATTTTTCTCATATAGTTTCTTTCCGGGGACAGATAGAGGGATTTGGCCACCTGTTGCGTGATGGTACTGCCACCCTGAACAATGTGTCCCGCCACAATATTTTTGAAGAAGGCCCTCATGATGCTCAGGATATCAACACCTTTATGTTGATAGAATCTTGTATCTTCCGCCGCCACAAAAGCCTGAATAACCACCTTGGGGAGTTCGGAAATCCTGATGACCTTTCTGTCTTCCAGGTAGAACTCATCAATAAGTTCATTATCATCGGCATACACCCGGGTGGTGATACTGGGGCGGTAATCTTTAAGGGTGGCAATGGCCGGCATATCCCTGAGAAGGGTATAGTACAGTAAACCGCCTCCCCCCAGCGCCAGGAGGACAGTGAACAGACCTGTCAACAGAACTATTGTTCCGAGGTGAGAATCTCTTCGTTTCTTTTTTTTGTAGTTTCGAGAGGACTGCTTCGTCATGGTAAATCTTCTTTATCTCCACTGGTATCTTCCGTTTTGGGGCGCTCCTTCTCTGCAAATCTTGCCACGATTATACTGATCTCGTAGAGGAATATCAAGGGCACAGCCAGCAGGGTCTGGGTGAGTGCATCAGGAGAAGGTGTCAGGATAGCGGCGACAATAAAGATAATCAAAATAGCGTATCGCCGATATTTGGACAGCATTCCGGCATTTGTAAGACCGATTTTTGTCGTGAAAAAGATGAGGACGGGAAGCTCGAAGGCAAGACCAAATCCGAGGAGGAATTTTAGAGACAATGACAGGTACTCCTTCAGGGACAGCATGGGTTTGAGGAAATCGGAAGAAAAGGACACAAAAAATTTAAAGGCCGGGGGCAGAACAATAAAATATCCGAAGAGGACACCACCGATAAACAACAGGGAAGAAGAGAGGACAAAAGGGAGGGCGTATCTCTTCTCCCGGGGATACAGGCCGGGTGAGATGAACTGCCATATCTGGTATAAGGTATATGGGCTTGTCAGGACGAGAGAGGCGAAGAAAGATATCTTCATATAGATGAAGAACGCCTCGGGCAGACCGGTAAATATCAGGGAACTTTTTTGCGGCAGAACCATCGCCAACGGTCTTGTAATGATTGTAAACAGCCGATCTTTGATGGCATAACATGCACAAAAGCCGACACCTACCGCAATCAGAATAAAGACAAGCCTCTTCCTCAATTCTTCGAGATGAGCGGTAAGGGATAATTTTTCTTCCTTAGGTTTTTCCATAGATTAAGAGATGAATTTTGGTTCATTACGTGGAAGGAGTAAAAGACCGGGAAGAATTTTCTTTCCCTTCGGATGATGAAGAAGGTTTATTGTGGTCTTTTCCGTTTCCTTTTTCGGCATATAGTAGTGAGTTCTTGATCTCGTCCATATCTTTTTTGACTTCATCCACCTCAAGTGTTTCTTTCAGAGTACCTTTAACATCGTCGGCAGCCCTGCGGAATTCAGCTAATCCTTTCCCCAGGGACCTGGCGAGATCGGGTAACTTTCCGGGTCCCACCACAAGGAGGGCGATGATGATGATCAGTATTAACTCTGGTATGCCGATGCCAAACATAATTATCTTGCTCTGAAGATATCTTATTTGATAGGTAAAACACCTACCCCCGGGTCAGGAAAAGCGGGGGAGGGCTTCCTTAAGCGCCTTAAATGAGGCTTTATATAGTATAAATATATGGTGACTATTCAGCCACTAAGACACCAAGACACTAAGATCATATAATTATTCTTTGAATACCCTTCTTGATGAGGGACATATTAAAATTAA
>MNZP01000211.1 GCA_001873675.1 Syntrophaceae bacterium CG2_30_49_12
CTGCGCTGAAAACAATCAGCAAATTGTCCATGAAATCCAATAAGTTCATTCATAAAGTCCTTAACATCGCCTTTGCCGAGATCAAACTTTGGGACCGGGTAAACGTGTTCGTCGCTTCGAATGGCTGGTAACATGGCCTGCCTCCTTTTTTAAAGGTTTGTTTCGTAGTATGGCAGACCTTATTGTAAATTGCAAGAAAATAATTTACTAACTAACGTTGTAGGGTTAATAACCTTCAGTCTTCAGCCTATTTACCTATTGTTTAGGCTGGCCGCGCCCTTGTCTTATCCGGTATCATGGCGGTGTAGCTCAGATGGTTAGAGCATACGGCTCATATCCGTAGTGTCCGGGGTTCGATTCCCTGCACCGCCACCATTTATTGTAATAACCACCATGGGGCCTGCATTACTGTCACAAAAAGATAAATTTCTTGAGATAGCGGTAAAAAAGTTAGGCGGTATCCCTCTTGATTTTTCCGAAAGGATGCAATTTATCAAGGAAACTTTGGGAACTGGCGAGGTCCACCAGGCGGCCGGCGTTTTGCTGCTTTTACATTTCAGGAAAAACCACGAACGGCCAGAGAAACAGGAGGGAGAATTCACTTTCCAGCTCATTAAACGTTCCGCGGCGGTTGCGCAACCTGGTGACCTCAGTTGCCCCGGCGGTTTCCTGCAACGTTTTCTCGATCCTCTTTTAAGACCATTTGTTACCAGCGGGTTCGTGCCAATTTTACGGGGTGATGCATTAACATATGCCCGGAAAAGGGATGCCGAGACCTTCAGGGTAATGACCCTTTTTCTGACCAACGCCTTGAGAGAATCATGGGAAGAGATAAAACTCAGTCCCTGGAATGTCATTTTTTTAGGTCCCCTGCCCACTTATTCCCTTACCCTCTACAGACGGACGATCTTTCCCCTCGTCGGATTTGTGAAAAATCCATGGCCGATTCGACTCAACTCAGAGGCTGACAGGGTTGTGGAGATTCCGCTAAAATCGTTCTTCGAAGAAGGGAACTACGGACTCTACACTGTTGAGGTTTCTGATCAATCAAGGTCAAATTGCGAGGAGTCATCTTATCCATGCTTTATTCATAAGGATGATAAGGGCGGGGAAGAGATCCTCTGGGGGGCAACCTTTAATATTATCGTCAATTTTTTACAAGCTGTCCTTGATTACAAACTTCCTGATATGCATGCAAAAAAGATGATAAAAATGACGCGCCATCCCCGTTACCTGGAGATGATTAGGAGTAACATGGAGAAGCGAAATAACTTTTGTAAGGAGCGTGATCATGAATGTAGAAGTATTCAGGGAGTATGATGTTAGAGGTATCGTTGAGAAGGACTTAAATACCGAGTTCGTTTACGATCTGGGAAAATCTATAGGAACCTATGCGATCCGCTACGGGGTAAAGACCATGACCCTCGGTAGGGATTGCCGTCTGAGTTCAGAAGAATATCATGATGCCATAAGAAGAGGGATCAATGCCACGGGTGTAAATGTCATAGATATCGGCCTCTGTGTCACCCCCATGCTTTATTTTTCCATCAGGCATCTCTCCACAGAGGGTGGCGTCATGGTTACGGGGAGTCATAATCCTCCCGAATTCAATGGCTTCAAGATATGCATCGGTCCCGACACGATCTTCGGACAGGATATTCAGGAACTGAGAAGGATTATGGAAAGTGGTCAATACATATCGGGGAAGGGAACCACACATCAGGAGGATGTTTCAAAAGCCTACGAAGATTACATCTTTAACCATATAGAGATCAAAAGATGTTTGCATATCGTTGTAGATGCAGGAAACGGTGTCGCGGGTTTATTTGCCCTTCCCCTCTTCAAGCGATTCGGATGTGAGGTTACATGTCTCTACTGCGAACCTGATGGGCGTTTTCCCCATCATTTTCCCGATCCCACGATTCCCGAAAATCTTAAGGAATTGATAGCCCAGGTCAAGGAGAAAAAGGCCGATATTGGTATTGCCTATGATGGTGATGCTGATCGTATCGGTGTGATTACAGATAAGGGCGAGATTCTCTGGGGAGACGAGCTTCTTCTGCTTTTTTCGAGGTTTATTTTACAGAAAAATCCTGGCGCTGCCATCATCGGGGAGGTTAAATGTTCCCAAAAACTTTACGATGACATAGAAAAGCATGGCGGCAGGCCGATTATGTGGAAAGCCGGTCATTCTCTGATCAAGGCTAAGATGAAAGAGGAAACAGCCCTTTTAGGTGGGGAGATGAGTGGTCATTTATTCTTCGCCGATAGGTACTTCGGTTACGATGATGCCATATATGCCTCTGTCCGACTACTCGAAATCCTCTCCATGTCCGGTCAAAAAATCAGTGATATCCTCTCCGATGTTCCCAGGACCTTTACAACCCCTGAAATCAGGGTGGACTGCCCTGACCATATCAAATTTCAGGTGGTGGAAGAGGTCAAGGCCCACTTCAAAAAAGATTACAAAATTATTGATATTGATGGTGTGCGTATCCCCTTTGAGGATGGCTGGGGGTTGTTACGGCCATCTAATACCCAGCCTGCTGTCGTCCTTCGTTTTGAGGCAACCACAGAGGAACGTCTCCATGTTATAAGAACGATGATCGAAGAAGTGCTAAACAATGTTATGAAAAGCACAATTTAACCCAGTATGTCGAGAAATATTCGACTTACTATGCTGATTTATTCCATGGAAATGAGGCGGTTGGTTTACACGGCTGCCAACTGGCCGCAGGCGGCGAGAATATCACTCCCCTTGCTGGTGCGTATGATTGCCGTGTAGTGGTGTTTAATCAGGATTTCTCTAAAAGCATTTACATCTTCTTCGGATGGGGTTTTAAAAGGTGAGCCGGGGAATTCGTTGAGTGGAATAAGGTTCAGTTTGCAGCGGATGCCCCTGAGGAGGCGGGAGAGTCTTTCCGCATCATCGGTAGAGTCATTGACGCCTTCCATCAAGATATACTCAAAGGTAAGCTTCCGCCTTCTGGGCATGGGATAGTCCCGGCAGACCCTGAGGAGTTCTTCAAGGGGGTGCTTCCTGTTTACCGGCATCAGGAGACTTCTCGTTTCATTGTCCGGGGCGTTGAGAGAGACGGCAAGATTGACGCAGATATCCTTCCCCAATCGCGGGATGATCGGGGCAAGGCCGCAGGTGGAGATAGTAATCCTCCGCGGAGAAAATACCGGTCCCAGTTCAGTGGTGATTATCCCGAGTGCCTTCAAGGTATTTTCATAATTGTCCATAGGCTCACCCATCCCCATCATCACGATATTTTTGATGTCTTTTCCCTCCGGCGTATTAAACCGGGCCATGGTGACCTGTCCGGTTATTTCGGAGGGGAGGAGGTTTCTCCGGAAACCATGCTTGCCCGTCAGACAGAAACTACAGGCCATCCTGCATCCGGCCTGGGTGGAAACGCAGAGCGTCCAGTGGTTTTTCCCGGGGATGAGGACACTTTCGATAAAGAGACCATCCTCTAACTTAAAGAGGATCTTTTTGGTGCTATCCCGTGAGGTTTGGATATTTACGATTTCCGGCTGGCTGATCCTGGCGATCCCGCTTAGTTTGGCTCTAAAATCCCTGGCAAGGGTGGTCATTTCCCCGAAGGTTGTGGCTCCATGCTGGTAGAGCCATTTTACGATCTGTTTTGCCCTGTATTTCTCCTTGCCGAGGGAAGCGATAAATGCCTCGATCTCCGGGAGAGACATATCTTTCAGGTTCGGCTTATCCATTTTTAAGCTTCTTTTGCAGGCGCAAAGCAACGGCATCAATAAATGCTTCCGTATCCACTTTTTTATTGTTGGGGTTTTTGTCAGCCACGAGGATCAGGTCGCCGGTCATGATACCCATTTCCACGGTCTGTCTGGCCGCCTCTTCCAGCTTGTCGGCAAAAGTAACAACATCAGGCGTCCCGTCCAGTTCCCCGCGCTTTTTGAGACACCCGGACCAGGCAAAGATGAGCGCCATGGAGTTGGTGGATGTTTCTTCCCCTTTTATGTGCCGGTAGTAGTGTTTCTGAACCGTGCCATGGGCGGCCTCATACTCGAAATAGCCGTGCGGTGAAACCAGAACGGAAGTCATCATGGACAGGCTTCCACAGGCCGAGGCAATCATATCGGACATCACGTCACCGTCATAGTTTTTAAGCGCCCAGAGCATTCCCCCCTCTGACTTCATGATCCTGGCCACGGCATCGTCAATGAGGGTGAAAAAGTACGAGATTCCCGCCTCCTCGAATTTTGCCCTCCAGTTTTTTTCGTACTCCGCGGCAAATATATCGCGGAAGCGGGCGTCATAGGTCTTGGAGATGGTATCCTTGGCGCTGAACCAGAGGTCAATCTTCTGATCACAGGCGAAGGCAAAACAGGCCCGGGCGAAACTCTCGATGGAACCGTCGGTGTTGTGGATACCCTGAATGATTCCCGGCCCCGTGAATTCTTTGATCATTTGTCTGATTGGTTCGCCGCCGTCGGGGGTAAAGACGATTTCCGCTTTCCCTGTTCCTGTTATCCGCATTTCCGTATTGGCATATACATCACCGTAGGCATGTCGTCCTATGGTGATCGGTTTTTTCCAGGCGGATACGGAAGGCCGGATATTTTTTACGAGGATCGGTTTCCTGAACACAGTGCCGTCAAGCATCTCCCTGATCGTCGCATTGGGACTCTTCCATGGTTTCTTCAAACCATACTCTCTGACGCGATCTTCGTTGGGGGTGATCGTCGCACACTTGACGCCTACACCGTATCTCATGATCGCCTCTGCCGCATCGGTTGTGATCCGGTCGGAAGTCTCGTCACGGCGCGCGATGTGAAGGTCGTAATAGGCGAGGTTCATGTTCAGATGGGGAAGGAGCAGTTTCTCTTTCACCATCTTCCATATAATCCGCGTCATCTCGTCACCGCCGATCTCGACTATATTGGACTTTACCTTTATTTTTCCCATCATGATATTGTTTTTTTGTCCTGTAGTATGGCTAACGAAGACCTAAATTCTTCGTACTAAGGAACTTCATAAGGGAGTCTCTGAACTCGATTATATCTTCACTTCCAAGGGTGCGCTCATTGGAACCGATCCAATATCGGAATGTATAACTGATTTTACCCGAAGGAAGGCCCTTGCCAGCATAATGCGTCAAAAATTCTCTCCGTTTAACTAAGGTATGTTCGAAATCATCTAAAGCACTCAAGAGTTCTCCATAACTTCTATCAGCAACCCAGAGAATCGAGAAATCGTGCCACGAAAGAGGAAAGGAAGATATAGAGGTAAACTCAATTTCAGGATATATCCTTTTCGGCAAGACGGAATCCATATACAACTCGAACCAGATGATCTGACCGCGATCAACAACTTTATCCAATAAAGGCTGTTCAATGATTCCCAATGAGCCAATTTCCCTTCCGTTGATAAAAATTTTCCCCCAACATCCTGCCTGTTGCCAAGGTTGATTATCGTTGTCAATAGGTATGATATTTACATTTCTATTTTGGCATATAAAAACAGCTCCCTCAAGGGCTCCTTTAATTTCGAAGAAGTGTTCTGTCAAGTTTCGATCTTTTTGCGAAGAGAAGCTAATTCCAGCTAACCGACTCGCCTCAGCCTTTTCGGCTTTCTCATCGCCCCATTGTTCACCAAAGATTTTACCGATCTCAAAAAGCCTAAAATCCTCTTGGTATAATTTATTTATATCGATCAATGCTAAAAGATTTGGTATCAGTGTCGTTCTGAGGATCTTGTTCTGTTGTGTACTTGGATTGGCAAGCTCCAATGCTCCCTCTGGTGGAATAAAACCGATTGTCTCCAGCCAGTTTGAATCAAACCACGCATAAGTGTGCACTTCGATAAAGCGTTTCGCGGAAGATAGAAATCTTCTTACCTTATGCTCTGTGCTAAGAGATAAATTTTCTTTAGTTGGTTCTGTTGAAATTTCAGGTAACCGCATAGGTATATTGTCATATCCATATATTCTCAGAACCTCTTCTACAATATCTTCAGGGATACTTATGTCACGTACACTTCGATAGGGTGGCACTTCCACATGTAACTCTCCGGACGTTAAAAAAAATGATTGAAACCCTAAACGCTTCAATATATTTGTTACCTTTTCATCGGGAAGTTGCGTTCCCGCGCGTTGACTCAAAAACTTTGGTGGAAGAGTTAACTGACGTGTTTCACCGGATGCCGAACCGGAAAATGAAAATCGGCTGGATGCTTTACTAAAATGTCCTGCTGCTTTTAATAGGTACAGGAAGCGTCCAACGCTTTCCCTCACAAAAAACGGGGGGAGGTTTTTCTCAAAACGCAAACTTGCATCAGAACGAAGATCCAACCGAATTGATGTATGGCGGATCAATGCTCCTCTGAAGTTAGCGGCTTCCAGAAGAAGTTTCTTGGTCTTTGTGTCCACTGCAGAATTGAAACCTCCCATTACACCAGCTACTGCTACCGGACAATCTCCTGACCAGATCATCAAGTCGCCGCGAAGCATCTTCCGTGTTTGCCCATCAAGGGTTTCAAAATTCTGCTCCCTATCCATCAAGCCTACACGAATATTACTGGAAAGCTTATCAGCATCGAATGCATGAAGGGGTTGGCCGACTTCGAGCATTACGTAATTCGTCAAATCAACAAGAAGGGAGATGGATCGTTGGCCGATTGCATTCAGACGCCGCTGAATTTTCAATGGAGCAGGACTATGCCTGGGGGCGAGCAGTTCGATACATCCGTAGGCGGGGCAGTCCTCGGGATCATCTATCGAAATAGGATAATACGGAAGATCATCAAACAGGCACAAGTCCACTTTTTCAATTGGTCTTAATTCTCGCCCCAAAATAGCAGCTACTTCCCTTGCTATCCCGTAGTGGCCCCAAAGGTCAGGTCTGTGAGTCAAGCTTTTGTTATCAATATCGAGAAGACAATCCTCTTTCGGCACATAGTTGGATAATAACGAACCATTATGAATATTATCGGGACATTCAAGAATAATTTCGTGAATATCGTTCCAGCCTAATTCGCTGGATGAGCAAAGAACTCCCTCACTTTTATATCCCTCTATTTCTCTTTCCTCGACCAATCCATTCGAGATTTCTGAACCTGCGGGAGCAAAAACTGTTTTTAAGCCAACTCTGGCATTAGGAGCTGTACATATTGATTGGAAAGTTTTACCCCCACATTCAACCGTAACAAGGTTCTTAATGGGAGCTTCGGAAATAGTTACGCATTTAACTATTTCGCCAATTAATATTCCATCAACAAAATGGTTCAAATATTCAACACCCTCTATCTCCGCCATTGCCATAGTAAGACGTTCGGCCAAGGTTTCCTGATCTATACCGGAGATGTCAACAAAATCTGATAACCACTCAAGCGATATTTTCATTGTTCTTTTCTCTTTTCTTATACAGTTGCGATGAATTGAGAATTGAAACGGATGTCACCGCAGTTGAATAGACGAATTTCAGGAATGCTGAACTTCATCATTGCCAGCCTTGTTAGGCCGAGGCCAAACGCGAATCCAGTGTATTTTGAAGGATCGACACCCCCGTGTTTCAAAACCATGGGATGTACCATGCCGCAAGGTATCAATTCTATCCATCCTGTTCGGCATGTAAGGCATCCCTTTCCGCCGCATAGCAAGCACTGAATATCAAGTTCAAATCCAGGCTCTACAAACGGGAAGTAGCCTGGGCGGAGGCGAATTTTGACATCATCTCGATGGAATACCTCGCTAAGCAGGGTTTTCATGACACCTATTAGATGGGCTACCGAAATATCGCGATCAACCATCAAGCCTTCGAGTTGGTAAAAAGTATTCTCATGTGATGCATCAACATTTTCGTATCGGAAACATCGTCCGGGAAAGATTACCCTGAGCGGTGCGCCAAATTTTTTAAGGGCAGGGACCTGATTAGAAGATGTATGCGTTCTTAGTACCATTCCATTTTTCAACCAATAGGTGTCCTGCATATCACGCGCAGGGTGATCGTTGGGGATATTTAATGCATCAAAATTGTTGAACTCGGAAACAACCTCCGGACCGGTCATAGCCGAAAAGCCCATGCCCTGGAATATCGCTTCCAATTCTATTTGAACAAGGTTGACAGGATGGATCGCACCGATCCTTGAATCCTTTCCAGGTAAACTCACATCGATTTTTCGGACTAACGTAACATTGTCCCCGACCAATTTTGCCTCTACTTCGATCAGGGTTTCTTCGAAGTGTTTCTTTAACGTGTTAAATTCAATGCCAAATCGCTTCTTTTCCTTAGCGGACATCAACTGAAAGTCAAAACCGTCTTGTAAACGGCGAAAAACACCTTTTCTACCCATATATTTAACTTTGAGTTTTTCAATGTCGTCAATAGCTTTCGCCTCTAGCACCTCCTTGGCGAATGCTTCGCGTACCTCGTTGAAAGATATTGTTTCCATGTTTTTACCTAACTTCCTTTGAGATAATCTACGCTCGGAATCGCGGGCATAGAAGGTTTGATTCTTTCGTACTAAAGTTGATATTTTATTTACATTACCATAAAAGCTATGAATATCAAGACCAGAAAGATTACCACTTCCGGGAACCGTGAACCCCGGAACTTTGAACCTGAATAGTTACGACTTTTCTTTTTTAGCCCGTAATCTTCTATAATAAGGAGACTCAGATAAGTACAGGGCAGCTAAAGGATTATGCCCTGTAACTCTGTCTTTTACCGCCAGCACAGTTATGGGGACATGACAATATTTGATAAACAAAGTGTCGTGTCCAACACAGAGTCCTAACATAATGGCTAAATCAACTGTCTCAGCATTGAGAATCTCTGCTTGAAAAACAGGATTGCACATGGATTCCCAATTTACGGATCCTCTTATCTTTTGTTCCGGTTTTATGCCAATCCTTTCTTTAGCCGTGGCTCCTGCCTTACAACAAACAGACACAACCTGAAATCCTTTATTTTCTAAAA
>MNZP01000196.1 GCA_001873675.1 Syntrophaceae bacterium CG2_30_49_12
TTGGTAACTGTTCAGGTAGCCACCAAGGCACTAAGTAGTTGTCACAAAATAATATGATCAATTTCGGGTAACGTTTGGCTTAATGGTATAGTTCCACTCACCATAAAAAGAGTCTTTGAGAAGATTAACCGCTTTAAGTTCTTTATCTGTTACTTTGACCCCTTTGGGGTAGCTGTTGGGGTCGATTTCGCATTCAACCTGAAGTCCGGTTTTGGTTGTTGTTGAGGAGATCAGGTTGACAATTACTTCATGGCTAATGAGTGGCTTACCCCGCCAATTCTGACTAATAAAAGAAAATAAACGATGCTCGATTTTGTTCCATTTACTGGTCCCGGGTGGGAAATGGCAAATAAAAATAGACAGTCCCGTTTCATTACTGAGTTTTTGCAGTTCTGTTTTCCACAACCTTACCCTGGAACCATTGCTGCCCCCACCGTCTGCAGTAATGAGCAATCGCTTCGCCATAGGATAGACCTTATGCCCCATCGTTTTCCACCACCGGCGGATGGACTCGACTGCAAAGGCAGCCGTGTCTTTATCAACTCCGACACTGACCCATCCTTTATTTTGCGAAAGATCATACACCCCATAAGGGGTTATTTTACCACCGCCAAGACTTTCAAAATCATAAACCAATACCTCTTCGGGGCTGCCCTTCGGTCGCCATTCGCGGCCTTGGTTTTTAAAGTTTCCAACAAGTTCTTTCTTCTTGGTATCAACCGAAATAACCGGCTGACGCTGTTTCTGAAATTGTTTCACCTTTTGATGTATATACTCAAATTGGGCGTCTCTGTCAGGATGCGAGCCGCCTTCAATCGTCTTACGATTGGCCTGCAAGCTGTAGCCCATCTGACCCAGCATTTCAGCAACCATCCGGTGACTGGTTTCATGGCCCATTTTCTTAAGCTCATCAGCCAAGCGCCGTACACTCTTACAGGTCCAAAGAAGGGCAGATTCAGGATCTCCTCTGGTAACAGGCTCAATCAGCTGCTCCAGATCCGCTTTAAGCGTATGGTCTTTTTGGATTGTTCGCTTGCGCCCGCCACCTGGCTTTCGGATTCGTTCCTTAATTGGAGCGATATCTTCAATTTTATCTCTTTCAAGTTCAAGAGCTCCTGCAGCAACGGTGTTTCGCGACAATCCGGTAGTTTTCGCAACACGGGAGGCTCCACCATATCCAAGGATCTGTGCTTCGATGGCAGCAAGGATTCTGCGTTGCTTCTCATTGAGAAAAGGACTAAAAAGCTTAAAACGCTTTTCTATAATATTTTCCATGTCCATGCAAAGCGTATAGCATGAACATAATAAATGGTCAAGTTATTTTGTTACGATCCCTTAGTGGCTGAATAGTCACAAGTGAAAGGTTTAAAACCTGCTAAATCAAGACTGGTTAAACCTAAAGTTGCTGCGGTAGCATAGTTTTTATGAATGCCCGAAAGTTACGAATATACCTGGGCGGAAAGGGATTGGGATAAATATTATGAAAAGATTATTGAAAAAGTAAAAAAGGGTTAAGATGAAAGGGGCAAGGAGCGGGGAGGCGCAATTTAGGACTTGACAGGCTTTTTTATTTGTATATAATTAATATATACAGAACAGGGGTCCCGTGACGGCTGATTTAGTTCTTGTAGAAGGCTTTGAGTGGGACAAAGGAAATATCAAAAAAAATTGGGAAACCCATGGGGTTACCTTTCTTGAGTGTGAAGAAGTTTTCTTTAACCAACCCTTAATTGTTCAGGGAGATGAGGTTCATTCTCAGGAAGAGATTCGTTATTATGTATTAGGACAAACCGACCGGGAGCGGCGTCTTTTTATCGTTTTTACCATCAGAAATAAGAAGATCAGGGTTATCTCTGCCAGGGACATGAACAGGAAGGAGAAAATCATTTATGACCAGGAAATTAAAAAAGATACCAAAATTTAAAAGTGAAAAAGAGGAAGTAAATTTTTGGTCCACTCATGATTCAGCCGACTATATTGATTATACCAAGGCTAAGAGAATGGTATTTTCACATTTAAAACCATCGACACGGTCTATTTCCGTCAGGCTTCCTGAATCACTTATTGAGCATTTAAAGCTCCTGGCCAATAAACGTGATATTCCTTACCAGTCTTTATTAAAAATGCTTTTGATCGAAAAAGTGGAAGAGCAATTACGCATCCCTGAAACACGCTTACCGTAAGGTTTAAGGATTAAGGGATAAGGGGATAAGGAGCGATGAGCTAAGAGCGATGCGCATGGAAAATCCATTAAACATACTGCTGGTATTGAGGTATTTTCCGCCGGAAATCGGGACCGCGGCCAACCTTTTTTTGATCTGGCCCGCGGGCTGGTGCAGAACGAACATAGGGTGACGGTGCTGACCGGACCGGCGGCGCCGGTTTTTTGGGTTCACATCTCTGCGAGCGACTTCTTGATGAGGGGTGTGAAGTCCTTTGTCTGGACAACTTTTTTACCAGTTAATAAACAAAGTATATGGCGGGGCCGATGGGACTTGAACCCACGTCCTCCGGCGTGACAGGCCGGCGTTATAACCATCTTAACTACGACCCCGAAATACCTCTATCCCTTTTGAAAAACCTTTTTCATCACTGCCATCAGTTAAACCATGAATCGCCTTTCTAACAAGAAAGGCTTCTTATTACCATGGTGGGCGGAACAGGGCTCGAACCTGTGACATCCACGGTGTAAACGTGGCGCTCTCCCAACTGAGCTACCCGCCCTAATCACATGTTACATAGCAAATGAAAAACTATTTATCCGTGCTGTAGCCATTCATCTGAAGCTGAGGCGTGCTGATGACAGGGGGAGCCGGCATGTTATATTTCTCCTCCCCACAAATTTCGCTTCTTCCCGCCTCTTTTTCGGGAAGAAGCGCCCATTTTAAAACCTCATCAATATGGTCAACAAGGACGATTCCCAATGCTTTTAAAACATTGGCAGGAACATCGGCCAGATCCTTTTCATTTTCTCTGGGGATGATAACTGTCTTTATATTCCCCCGGTGGGCGGCAAGAAGTTTTTCCTTTAAACCACCTATGGGTAACACCCTTCCTCTGAGGGTAATTTCACCGGTCATGGCCATGTCCGCACGAACTTTTCTCTTCATAAAGGCAGAAGCTATGGATGTAGCCATGGCAATACCTGCCGATGGTCCGTCTTTTGGTATGGCGCCCTCCGGCACGTGCACATGAATGTCCGTTTCATTATAAAAATTCTCCGGCAAACCAAACCGTTCCGCCCTCGCACGGACATAAGTTAGAGCCGCCTGAGCGGATTCCTGCATTACATCTCCTAATTTTCCGGTCAAAATCATCTTACCTGTTCCCCTCATCAGCGAAGACTCAATGTCAAGAAGTTCTCCACCCACTTCCGTCCATGCCAGACCAATGGTCAACCCGATTTCATCTTTTCCCTCGGTTTCCCCGTATCTGAATTTCGGTACTCCCAGGTACTTCTGAATAACCCGGGATGTGATCTTAAGCTGTCCCCCATTACCATTCGTGACGATCTGTCTGGCTACCTTTCTGCATATGGAGGCAATTTCTCTTTCTAAGCTCCTGACACCAGCTTCCCTTGTATATTTCCTGATAATAGTCAGCAAGGCGCCTTCTGAGAAGGAGATATTATCCTTCGTAAGACCATTGGCCTCCATCTCCTTGGTAACGAGAAATTTCATGGCAATACTCAGCTTTTCCAGCTCCGTATAACCTGCGATACGAATCACTTCCATCCTGTCCTGGAGAGGAGCAGGTATCGTTTGTAGAACATTGGCCGTCGTAATGAACATTATATCGGAGAGGTCATAATCAACCTCGATGTAGTTGTCGTTAAAGACGTTGTTCTGTTCCGGATCAAGCACCTCGAGAAGGGCTGCCGAGGGATCTCCCCGGAAATCAGAACTCAATTTATCAACCTCATCCAGACAAAACACCGGATTATTGGCACCCGCTTTCTTCAATAACTGAATGATCTTTCCCGGTAGAGCGCCGATATAAGTTCTTCTGTGACCCCTGATCTCGGCCTCGTCTCTGACGCCACCCAGAGACACCCTGACAAATTTCCTATTAGTTGCACGGGCCACCGATTTGGCGACAGAAGTTTTACCTACACCCGGGGGACCGACAAGACAGAGGATAGACCCCTTATTTTTTTGCACCAGAGTCTGTACGGCAAGGTACTCAAGAATCCGCTCTTTTACTTTCTTTAGGCCGTAATGGTCTTCTTCCAGGATTGCCTCTGACTCTTTCAGGGTGTATTTATTTTCTGTCTTTTCAGACCACGGCAGATCCAACAACCAGTCTATATAATTTCTGACTACCGTAGACTCGGCTGACATAGGAGCCATCATCTGCAATTTTTTAATTTCCTGCTTGACTTTTTGATGAGCTTCTTCTGATAATTTTTTCTGTTTCAACCTTTTTTCGAGTTCTGCGATCTCATTCCTGAAATCACCCTTTTCCCCCATCTCTTTCTGGATGGCCCGCATCTGCTCATTTAAGTAGTAGTCCTTCTGGGTCTTTTCCATCTGTTTTTTGACCCGTTTTTTGATCTTTTCCTCAATCTCCAGGACCTCTATCTCTCCAAAGATTAACTTGTAGATCGCCTCCAGCCTGTCGGCGATATTGCATATTTCTAAGACTTTCTGCTTGTCTTCGAGCTTTATATTGGTATGGGACACAACAACATCTGCCATCCTTGAGGGATTTTCTATGGATGCTATAGTGCCAACCATCTCTATAGGCACCTTTTTGCTGAGCTTTACGTAATTTTCAAAAGCCCCCCTTATGCCCCTCATTAAAGCTTCTGTCTTTATCGCATCCTGATCATCAATGTCTTCCAGCTCTTGAACTCTGACGGAGAAGTTTTCTCTGTCGGGCAGGTATGCTTTGATGACACCCCGTTTCTTTCCTTCCACAAGAACCTTAACCGTGCCGTCGGGAAGCCTCAAAAGCTGAATTATGATCCCTATTGTACCTACACGGTAGATATCATCCTCCGCCGGATTATCCTTTTGTGCATCCTTTTGTGCCGCCATGAATAAGCCCTTCTCATATTTCATGGCAGCTTCAAGGGTGGCAATGGACTTTTCCCTTCCTACAAAGAGAGGCACAATCATGTGGGGAAAGACAACCACATCCCTCAACGGCAAAAGGGGAATGACCGATATCTTTTGTTCTTTTTCTCTGTCTTTAATAAAATCAAGCATTTCAAACACCGCTTTTCAAGCTGTTTCGGTTTTTGCCTCGTAAAGCAGAATAGGCTGTTCCCTGTTAATAACAACATCTTCGCTGATAACACATTCCCTCACATCCTGGCGTGAGGGAATATCATACATGATATCCAGCATGGTATTTTCAAGGATTGATCGCAACCCTCTTGCTCCTGATTTCCGTTCTATGGACAATTTGGCTATTGCCCTCAGGGCGCCGTCCGTAAATTTGAGTTTCACATTTTCAAATTCAAATATTTTTTTGTACTGTTTGATAATGGAATCTTTGGGTTCAACTAAAGTCTTTATCATGTCTTCCTGATCCAACTCATGCAGGGTGGCAATAACCGGTAACCTGCCGATAAATTCCGGTATCAACCCATATTTCAAAAGGTCCTCCGGCAGCACTTCCGACAATAATTCACCGATCTTCTTCTCCTGTTTACTCTTAATGTCGGCGCCAAACCCCATAGAAGTGGCGCCGATCCGCTTAGCAATAATATCTTCGAGGCCATTGAACGCCCCGCCACAGATGAATAGTATATTTATTGTATCCACCTGAATAAATTCCTGCTGGGGGTGCTTTCTTCCCCCTTTGGGCGGTATGTTTGCCGTGGTGCCTTCTATGATCTTTAAAAGGGCCTGCTGGACGCCTTCACCGGATACGTCTCTTGTAATGGAAGGATTCCCCGATTTTTTTGCGATCTTATCAATTTCATCTATATAGACAATTCCCCTTCCCGCCCTCTCTACATCATAATCGGCATTCTGAAGAAGGCTCAGGATTATATTTTCCACGTCCTCTCCCACATACCCGGCCTCGGTCAGCGTCGTCGCATCGGCGATGGTGAAGGGGACATTCAATATCCTGGCCAGGGTCTTTGCCAGGAGAGTCTTCCCCGAGCCGGTGGGCCCAATTAACAGAATATTGCTTTTCTGGATTTCAACCGCATCCATGTCAAGATTCGAAAACAAACGTCCGTAATGGTTATAAACAGCTACGGAGAGAACCTTTTTAGGCTTCTCCTGGCCGATTACATACTGATCAAGAAATTTTTTAATAGCTTTTGGTTTGGGAAAGGCATCTTTATGCTGTTCGACGTCAGAAATATCGCATTCCTCTTCAATGATACACTTACAGAGCTCCACGCATTCATCACAGATATATGCCGCAGGCCCCGCCACTAATTTTCTGACTTCACTCTGTGTCTTTCCGCAAAAAGAACAGAAAAGCATCTGTCCACCTTGATAATCCCTGCCTTTCTTGGCCATCAGAGAATTCCTCCTGAGAATGTCACGTCTTTTTTGTAACTATTTCATCAATGATTCCATATTCCTTTGCCTGAAGGACTGTCATGTAATAATCCCTCTCTGTATCTGTCTCTACCCTTGCAAGGGGTTGACTGGTCAGTTCGGCAAGGATATCGTTTAATTCCTCCTTTAAGCGCAAGATCTCACGCGCCTGAATATTAATATCCGTGGCCTGGCCATGAAAACCACCGAGCGGCTGGTGGATTAATATCCTCGAATGGGGTAAGGCATACCTTTTACCCTTCTCACCGGCGGCAAGAAGGAGGGCGCCCATACTGGCTGCCTGCCCCATACAAACAGTGCAGACGGAGGGTTTAATGTATCGCATGGTATCATAGATCGCCATTCCGGAACTTACCTGTCCTCCGGGAGAATTGATATAGAAAAAGATCTCCTTGTCGGGGTTTTCCGATTCGAGGTACAGCATCTGGGCAATAATGAGATTTGCCACATCATCATCAATAGGTGTTCCGAGAAAGATGATCCTCTCCTTTAAAAGCCTTGAATAGATGTCAAAGGCCCGCTCACCCCTTCCATCCTGCTCGATCACGATGGGGATCAGAGTCATCTGTTGTCTTCCTCCTCTTTTTTAGCCTCTGTTTTTTTAACAACTGTTATTTTTGATTTTTCCTTTATAAAATCAAAGGCTTTTTTATTAAGCATCTCATTTTTTATATAATCAATTCTACCGTTTTTTTCGTAAGATTCTCTCAAAAATTCATATTCCTTAGCATGCTCGCGAGCCATATCCCTGATATGGTCTTCAACCTCTTTTTCATCAACGGTAAGGGACTCTTTCTGGGCAATACTCTTCAAAAGAAGCCCGGATTTGACGATTCTGGTCGCTTCATCTCTGAAATGGTCACGAAACTGGAAACTCAATTCAGCGGCTTCTTTACGGTCCATCCCGCTTAAGATCATCCTTTGCTGTGTATCGGCCATCATATAAAAGATCTGACCTTCTACAAATGAAGGCGGCGCTTCAAATTCATTAGCCTCCAGGAGTTTGCTGACAACAAGCTCTTTCAAGGCCAGATCGGCCTTAACTTTATTCTCCTCTTCCAGTGATTTCCGGATATCCTCTTTGAGTTCTTCCATGGATTCAAACTTATCAAAATTACGGATAAAGTTTTCATCCAGATCGGGTAATTTCTTTTCCTTTATGCTTTTTAAGTTTACAGAGAATATAACTTCTTTTCCCGCTAAATGCGAGATATGATGGTCATCGGGAAATTTGATCCGGATTTGCCCTTGCTCTCCCCGGCTCATCCCTACCAACTGCTCCTCAAAACCGGGGAAAAAATTCTTAGAGCCAACTTCCAGAGTATAATCTTCCGCCTTCAGTTCCTTGAGTGGTTCCCCATCTGCTGTTCCTTCAAAATCAAGGGTTACAAAATCACCTTCCACTGTTCCCCTCTCATCCCCCACTTCTTCGAGGGAACTAAACATCTGCCTGACTCGCTGAAGCCTTTCCTCAGCATCCCTCTCCGTAACGTCAAATTCCTCTATCTCAAGTTCCAGGCCGGTATAGTTCTTCGGTTCGATAACAGGTTCCACCTCAACAGTTGCCGTAAAGGTAAAGTTCTTGTTTTTTTCAATTCCCGTTTGATCAATATGTGGTTGGGTTACCGGGATGATACCCTTCTCCTCTAGCGCCTCCCGATAGAATTTTTTGAGTAGATTCGATATTGTTTCACCTTCCGCAGATTTCTTATAGTAACCCTCCAAAACCTCCCTGGGAATCTTTCCCTGTCTAAATCCCTTGATTTTAGCTGACTTAGCTACATTACGATAAACTGCATCCAGTTCCTTTTTTACATCTATCCAGGGGATATCAAACAAAATCTTCTTTTTGACAGGACTGATCTCTTCAACTTGTACAGCTACACCCATCTCGCTCACAACAATCAATTCTCCTTCTCGAACATATTTTATATTTACTAAAAGATCCCCAAGGATTGGTGCGAGAGAGGGGACTCGAACCCCTATCCGCATAGGCAGGCTGGATCCTAAGTCCAGTGCGTCTTCCAGTTCCGCCACTCTCGCAACATAAAAAATTATGGTAACTATTCAGCCATGACAGGCGAGACGCCTGTCCTACTTGTTGTATAACCACCTACGACGTAGGACAGCCGTCTCGGCTGTCTAGAATACAGGGCTTTAGATCAAGGCTGAATAGTTACAAATTATGTTATGTACTATATATTCATTCCCCCCCTAATTGTCAACGGCAATTATTCTCATT
>MNZP01000105.1 GCA_001873675.1 Syntrophaceae bacterium CG2_30_49_12
ATATTTTAATCCTCGTTTAGAAAGCTCATGACAGAAACAGACTTCATAAACTCTCTCAAGCAAACCCGGTCCAAGTATTTTATGTACGGTGTATGCCGCATCTACTATTTTTCTTGCAATGCCTTCTTCCTTTTCAGACAAAGTGGAAAAACTCATATCTATCCTTCGTGTCTTAGTGCCTTGGTGGCTACCTGAACAGTTACAATATATGTAATGCAAAGTGGTTGTCAATGAGTTTTGCATGAGCTCAAACGGCAATTCCCACTATTCTTTGCTTTTCACTAACTTTTATGATAAAAATAACTTCATAGTAAAATCTTCAGGGAGGATGCGGAATTGAAGATTGATAAGGAAGAGGTGGAGTATGTGGCCCATCTGGCGAGGCTTGAGTTCAACGAAGAGGAAAAGGAAAGATTCACCTCGCAGCTTGATAATATCTTGATGTATATGGATAAGTTGAATCAGGTGGACACTTCCGGTGTCGAACCAATGAGTCATGCCATTGCTCTCGTCAATGCCTTTAGGGATGACAGGGTCGGGGAATCGTTAAGTCATGGCCTTTCCCTGGCCAATGCCCCGGAGGCAAGGGGTGACTGTTTCAGTGTTCCAAAGGTTATAGAATAGTCGTAAGTCGTAAGTCGTAAGTTATAAGACGTATGACGTATGACGTATGACATATGACTGGTGTTATTGTGTAGTAACTACTCAGGTAGATAGACTGAAGGTGGAAGACTGTTAGGACACTTCAGCCTTCGGTCTTCAGCCTAAACACCTGAGCAGTTACATTGTGTATCGGTGGACAGGATGGAATTAAACCAGTTAACGATTCATGAACTGCAAGAGAAGATCAGGACAGGCGAGACTACTTCTGTCGAGATCCTCCAGTCCGTATTCAACCGGATTGATGCCGTAGAAGGTGTTGTCCATGCCTATATTGCCCTGATGAGGGATTCTGCCCTTGAGGAGGCAAAAAGGGCTGATCTGAATATCAGAGGAGGAAAGATCAGGGCCTTAACCGGTGTTCCTCTTGCCCTGAAAGACATCTTTTGCACCAGGGGGTTCCGGACGACATGCGGTTCCCGTATTCTCTCAAACTATGTGCCGCCGTACGATGCCACGGTGGTGGAAAAATTAAGGGAGTCCGGGGCTGTCTTCGTAGGCAAGACGAATATGGACGAGTTTGCCATGGGTTCTTCCACGGAGACCTCATTTTTCGGGATTACGAGAAACCCCTGGGATCCGGAAAGGATACCAGGGGGCTCCAGTGGTGGTTCCGCCGCTGCCGTAGCGGCAGATGAGTGTATCGCCTCCCTCGGTTCCGATACCGGTGGCTCCATCAGGCAGCCTGCCGCCCTTTGTGGTGTCGTGGGGATGAAGCCCACCTACGGGAGAGTATCCCGTTTCGGCTTGGTTGCCTTTGCCTCCTCGCTGGATCAGATCGGTCCCTTTACCAGGGATGTGGAGGACTGTGCCATCATGATGAACGTCATCGCCGGCTATGACCCGAAGGAATCCACATCGGTGCCGATAGAAGTCCCGGATTACAGAGAGTATCTCTCAGGGGGGATCGAGGGCTGGACGGTGGGGATTCCGAAGGAGTACTTCATCGAGGGGATTGACCCGGAGGTGCTGGCGGCGGTGCAGAACACCATCAAGGTAATCGAGGGGAGCGGCGGCAGGTGTATCGAGATATCACTTCCCCATACGGAGTACTGCCTGGCCGTATATTACATTGTGGCCCCCGCGGAGGCGAGTTCCAATCTGGCACGCTATGACGGTGTGAAATACGGTTTCCGGTCCGGCGCCGGTAATGTTCAGGATCTCCTTACGATGTACAAAAAAACCCGTTCGGAAGGTTTCGGGGCGGAGGTAAAGAGACGGATTATGCTCGGCACCTACGTCCTTTCCTCCGGTTACTACGATGCCTATTACAAGAAGGCGTCCAAGGTACGGGCGCTGATTAAACGTGATTTTGATGAGGCATTTAAACTCTGTGATGTGATCCTCACCCCTACCTCCCCAACCCCGGCCTTTAAGATCGGGGAGAAGACCGACGACCCCCTGCAGATGTACCTCTCCGACATTTTCACCATCTCCGCCAATCTGGCGGGCATACCAGGGATCTCTGTACCCTGCGGCTTTACCCGGAGCGGTCTTCCCATAGGAGTTCAATTTCTCTCCGGGCCATTTGAGGAGGGGAAATTGTTCCAGATCGCCGCGGCCTGCGAGAGGAATGCAAAAATCGAAAGAAGGAGACCGAATCTTTAAATGGAATACGAAACTGTCATCGGGCTGGAGATCCATGCCCAGCTCTTGACCCAGTCGAAGGTCTTTTGTGGCTGTTCCACAAAGTTTGGGGCAACGCCAAACAGCAATACCTGTCCCATTTGTCTCGGGATGCCGGGGGTCTTGCCTGTCCTGAACAAAAAGGTCGTGGAATACGCGATGAAGATGTCCCTCGCCACCCATTGCCGGATCAACAGGGAGTGCAGTTTTGCCCGGAAGAACTATTTTTACCCCGACCTCCCCAAGGGTTACCAGATATCACAGTATGCCAATCCCCTTGCAGAACATGGGTATGTGGAAATTGAGATAGACGGTGGGAAAAAGACGATAGGCATCACCCGGATCCACATGGAGGAGGATGCGGGGAAGTTGCTGCATGACGACCATAATTCATCAAGCTATGTGGATATGAACCGGACCGGGGTGCCCCTGATAGAAATCGTCAGTGAGCCGGACATAAGGGGCGCCGAGGAGGCGGCAGCCTATCTGAAAGGACTCCATGAAATCCTGGTCTATCTTGAAATCTGCGACGGTAATATGGAGGAGGGGAGTTTCCGTTGCGATGCCAACATATCCATCAGACCAAAAGGAAATACGGACTTCGGGACAAGGACAGAGCTGAAAAACATGAACTCCTTCCGGAATGTCCAGCGTGCCCTGGAGTATGAGATTAAACGGCAGCAGTACATTCTCGAGGGCGGCGGCGAGGTGCTCCAGGAAACGAGACTCTGGGATGACGGCCAGGGGGTGACCCATTCCATGCGGAGCAAGGAAGAGGCCCACGATTACCGCTACTTTCCCGATCCCGACCTTGTGCCTGTTGTCATCAGTGATGACTGGATCGAGGAAGTCGGCAAGGGGCTTCCCGAACTCCCCATGGAGAAGAGGGAAAGGTTTGTCCGTGATTATCAGATCCCGGCCTACGATGCCGGTGTATTGACTTCGAGCCGGGCCCTCGCCGACTACTATGAAGAGGTGGCCAGGCTTTCGGGGAAGCCAAAAATCGCCGCCAACTGGGTCATGGGCGATGTCCTCAAGTTGTTGAATGAAGAAAAGCGCGATATTAAAATGTGTCCCATCCTTCCCGCATCCCTGACGGAGATGATCCATCTGATCGAGGCTGGAACGATCAGCGGCAAGATGGCCAAGGAAGTTATCGAGGAGATGTACAGAACCGGCAAGCATCCAAAAGAAATCATCGAGGAAAAGGGGATGGTACAGATCACCGATGAGGGGGAATTGACAGAGATCATCACCCGTGTCATAGAGGCCAATCCGATACAGGTGGCACAGTATCGAGGGGGGAAGGAGAAGGTATTTGGATTTTTTGTCGGTCAAGTGATGAAAGCCACGCAGGGAAAGGCCAATCCCCGGCTCATCAATGACCTTCTGAAGAGGAGGCTTTCCGAAGAATGATCAGGACAGTTTTCTGGAAAGATGATACGGTGGTCATGATTGACCAGAAGGCCCTCCCCTACGAGGAGCGGCACCTTGTCTGCAGGCGCTATGAAGAGGTAATTGCGGCGATTAAAGACCTCTCGATCCGTGGAGCTCCGGCCATCGGGGTGGCTACGGCGATGGGCATCGCCCTCGGCACGCTCCATCTTTCACCGGTATCCGGGGGCGAGATGAAAGCGGCATTTAACCGCATCTGCCATGAGTTTTCCCAGGCGCGTCCCACGGCGAGAAATCTCTTCTGGGCGGTGGAGAGGATGAGGCGATGTTTCGATGAGACTTTTGCCTCCGGTGCACAGACGGTAAAAAAGGTGCTCGTTGCCGAGGCCATTCGTATCTGTGAAGAGGATATCGCCATCAACAGGCAGATGGGTATCCACGGGAGGTTAGTGATCAAGGACGGTGATCATATCCTTACTCACTGCAATGCCGGCGCCCTGGCGACAGCCGGTTACGGGACGGCCCTCGGCGTGATCAGGGCTGCCCGGGAGGAAGGAAAGACGCTGCACGTCTATATGGATGAGACGAGGCCGATACTACAGGGGGCGAGGCTTACCGCCTGGGAACTGGTAAAGGAGAACATCCCGGCTACTTTGATTACCGATAGTATGGCAGGGTTTCTCATGAAACAGGGAAAGATTGCCCTGGTCATCGTAGGGGCGGACCGGATCGCCGCCAATGGCGATGTGGCCAATAAGATCGGCACTTACTCCCTTGCCGTCCTGGCGAAGGAAAACCATATTCCCTTCTATGTAGCGGCGCCGCTGTCCACCATTGATATGGGAATTAAGGATGGGGATGGCATTCCCATCGAGGAGAGAAACGGCGAAGAGGTACTGACGTTTCACGGAGTCAGGACAGCCCCGGAGGGGGTAATGGTCTATAATCCGGCCTTTGACGTGACACCAAACCATTACATAACGGCGATCATCACCGAGGCAGGAGTTGCCGTCAGGCCATACGAGGAGACGATCGCCCGTCTTATTGATAAGAATTGTCAGGGGTCAGGGGAAAGCTGACGTTTACAGATAGTATTTTAGACAGCCGAGACGGCTGTCCTACCTTGTAGGTGGTTATACAAATCAAGTAGGACAGGCGTCTCGCCTGTCATGGCTGAATAGTTACGTTATATTTTCGGTATTGTTAAATAAGAATAGGTTTAAACAATTTTTATTGTATCATTTCAGCATCTTGCGATATATAAAACTATCCAAAATTAACAATGCCTTCCGTTGAAAGCAATCATGTCTTCATAATCGCTGTGGCACACCAGCACAGAAGGCCAGATTACTGGATTGAAAGAAATGAATCCTAACCAAGTCGGACGTGGCAGAACAGGGGGAAATGGGGTCAGGTCTTGCATTGACATATTATGGTGATATATAGGTTCTTCATGGCTTGACCTCTTCGGATAGAATACCCGGATTCCCTGGTCGAGACCTTTGCATAACTACCTATTTTGTCATTTCGACCGAAGGGAGAAATCTTAAGCAATAGAAATATTAAGATTTCTCGTCGCTTATGCTCCTCGGAATGACATTATGCCAAGGTCTCTAACCATGAAAAGAGATAGCGGAGCATCTCCGGGTCAATTATCCGACGGTGCGCAGGGCAGTCAAGAGAGTTGGGGCGGGGCAAGTGCGAATAACGGTTGACATTGCTAACGTAGTTCGTTAGTATATACCCATGATCTCGACGTTCAAGTGCTCAGGCACTGAAGCCCTGTTCAACGGCAAGCGGGTTGCCCGTTTCGTGAATATCCAAGTCGTGGCTTTGCGCAAGCTGGCGATGCTCAACCGTGCGGAAAAGCTGGAAGACCTGCGTATTCCACCGAATAATAGGTTGGAGCAACTGAAGTGCGACCGGGTCGGGCAATGGAGCGTCCGCATTAACGATCAGTGGCGCGTATGCTTCCGCTTCGAGGGCAGCCATGCCTACGACGTTGAGATCGTTGATTACCATTGAAGGAGAGTGACCATGCCGCGTGAAATACCTTACCCAACCCCCGGCGAAATCTTGCTGGAGGAATTTTTGAAGCCGATGGGCATTACCCAGTACCGGCTCGCCAAGGAAATCGGTGTGTCGCAACGGCGCATCGGAGAGATCGTTGCGGGCAAGCGGGCCGTAACCGCCGATACCGGCTTACGCCTGTCTCGCTTCTTCGGTACCAGCGACGGTTTCTGGGTCGGCTTACAGACCGATTACGATACAGCGCAAGCTAAAGACGCCCTCTCTGATGTGTTGTCGCGCATTCATCGTTTCGAGCCTGTCCGTGCTTAGATAATCTTTTCAATCTTCATACTGATATGATATGCGGACCGATTATGATTTTTTTAAGGAAAAAGTGAGAATAAATCTTGACAATTCCTCTTCGTGGTATTATTTATACCACATGTGGTACACAATAAACCACGGCAAATAGAGGAAGATAAAAAAATGTATGGAGGTGAGCCAAGAAAGGGGGAGGCGCGATGTTTGGTGAATTTATCAAGGAAAGGAGAATCGCCAGAGACATCACTTTAAGAAAATTTTGTCAGGAACTCGATTTGGATGCCAGCAACTGGAGCAAGGTTGAAAGAGGTCTTCTCTCTCCGCCCCAGGACGAGGAGAAGCTGAGGCGCATCGCAGATTTAATCGGCATCACACAGGGATCGGATGAATGGCAAACAATGAAAGATCTGTCCCGCCTTGGAGCGCAGATGCTCCCCGATGATATCGCATCGGACAGAAGAATCGTAAATGCATTGCCTTTATTTTTCAGAACGGTGAGGAGCGACAAACCAACAGTGGAGGAATTAGACAGGCTGATAGAACTGATCAAAAAGGAGGCATAGGCATTGAATCAGGCCGAGTTCAGGTGCAAATGGCTCAGGTTGGAAGATATTTGGGATTGCGCGGAGGAGGTCCGTACCCGGTATTGGTCGGCAGAGAAGCTACCAGTCGATGTCGAGGCTATTGTAGAATTCAAATTAAAGCTCGATATTGATCCGGAGAACAACCTCATGCAGAATACTGATATGGAAGCCTATCTCAGATCGGATTTGAGAGGAATCGTTGTCGATCACGACCATTATATGAATGAAAAATTCGTCAACCGAATGAGATTCTCATTTGCCCATGAACTCGGCCATTTTTTTCTTCACAAAGACTTTTACGCTATGATCGTATTCGAATCGGCAGAGGAATGGAAAGATATCCTTCTAAGCCTGCCCGACACAGAATACAGATACTTTGAATACCAAGCTAATGAATTTGCCGGCCGTCTTCTCGTCCCTCGAGAAGACCTTGTTCACGAAATTGAAAATGCCTTGAAATTACTGGAGCTAAATAACATGCCGGCATATCTGAAAGCGGATCCCAATGCCGTGCTTTCGCTCATAAGCACTCAATTGTCAAGGCCATTTGGTGTTTCAACAGATGTTATCGAACGGCGCGTGGAAAGAGAAAAATTGTGGCCACCGGATGTTTAGATGCACGGGGAAACGGGGTCACGGGGAAATGGGGTCAGGTCTTGCATTGACATATTATGGTGATATATAGGTTCTTCATGGCTTGACCTCTTCGGATAGAATACCCGGGTTCCCTTATCATGAAGGAGAGAGCGGATCACCTCGGGGTTTATTATTCGATGGTGAGCAGGGCAGTCAAGAGAGTTGGCACAATTATGTTATTACTATAAGGGATGAGGTGTTTTTTATGCAAGGTATACAATATGTTACAGATGAAAAAGGGCAAAAAGTTGCAGTGCAAATTAACCTGAGAAAATTTGGTGAAATTTGGGAAGATTTTTTCGATAATTTACTTTCAAAACAACGTGCAGAGGAACCAAGAGAATCTATTGAATCCGTCAGGGAACGGTTAAGAAAACAAGGCAAGTTGCATGTCTAAATACCTAACAACTTTTTCCCGATCTGCCCGTAAAGAACTGGAAGCTCTCGATTGGAAACTGGTGAATAGGATTTTTCCTAAAATTGAAAATCTTTCTATAGAACCTCGACCTGCAGGTTGTCGAAAATTGGCCGGCAATAAGCATCTCTGGCGGCTAAGAGTCGGTGATTACCGCATTGTTTATTCAATCGATGACAATAATAATCTCGTAGACATCATCGCTGTGCGTGACAGAAAAGAAGCATACAAATAAATGGTTATTGCATAGAGCCCTGAAGATTCCAGTGGGGCGTGGAGTTATCCGGCAACTTTAGAATAATTTGTTCGACCTGACATCATATTTAATCATAATATAAACTGAGTACCGGAGACACCGATGAAAGTTCGCGAGATTCGACTGACCAACTTCAAGGGATTCACTGATGCCACAATCACTGATATTCCTGACTCAGCGCGGCTTGTGTTATTGGTTGGACCAAACGGGTGTGGCAAGTCCTCCCTGATCGACGCTGCCCATACTTGGCATCGGCATCATTGGGCACGCAGTGGGAACTGGGACGAGACCTACCATCACAAGCAAGTGCCTGGCGCAGCCGGAAACTGGCAGAATTCGGTAACACTGACCTTCCACGATCCACAACCCGCCACCGATGACCAGCGCCGGAAGGCTGTCTACGCGCGCTCGGCCTACCGAAACGATCCTGAGTTTCAGTTAGACAACCTGTCTCGTGTTGCCCCCGCAGTACAGGAGTTCCGGATAAATCGCCTCATCGACAACGATCAGGCTGTGAGCCTCAATTATAGGCGACTGGTGTCGCAGGGGTTTGAGGATGTCTACGAACGTGCTCAGCCCGATCTCACCATGGGAGAATTCCGGGAGCGGTCGATTGGAGAGATTCGGGACGTGATGCAGCGACTCTTCCCTGGCCTTGTGCTCAATAGCCTCGGTAATCCTCTTTCGGCTGGGACATTTAGGTTCGACAAGGGCGACAGCAAGGCATTTCTTTACA
>MNZP01000218.1 GCA_001873675.1 Syntrophaceae bacterium CG2_30_49_12
TAGATGATGATACCGCCATCCCGCAATATATCAACGGCCTTTTTGATCAGCCGCTTCTGGGGATTCTCGCTATTAACAGACAGTATCGCCGCTTTTCTTTTTTTATCTGGTTCCATAAGTTGGCCAGAATATACCAAAAATAAAAGGGATTATCAATCAAATTAAGTGCCTAAAGTGAGCTAAAGTTTAAAGTGCCTAAAGTTATTTAAATCAGCATATCCTTACTTAATTTATACTGAATGCTATCCACGAGGGCATGCCAGCTTGCCTCAATGATATTCGTGGACACCCCTATAGTGCTCCAGATTTCCTTATCATCTCTTGAATCTATCAGGACCCTCACTTTTGCCGCTGTCCCCTCAGCGCCTTCGATGGTCCGAACTTTAAAGTCCACTAAATGCATCTTATCTATCTGAGGATAGAATTTTACCAGCGCCTTTCTAAGGGCATGATCAAGGGCGTTAACGGGACCATTACCCTCTGCAACAGTCAATTCCTCATCACCGCCCACCGATATTTTAACCGTAGCCCGAGAAAGAGGCGGACTATCCTTCGTCTTTGCGTTAGTAACGTGAAAGTACTCCAGGGTAAACGGTTCTCTAAACTCACCCGTTATCTTCTTAATCAAGAGAGAGAGGGAGGCATCGGCGGCATCAAACTGGTATCCCTGATTCTCCATTTTTTTTATCTCCTGGACAATTCTTTTACTTACGGTATCATCTTTACCCAGGTCAATACCCAATTCCCTTGCCTTGTATTCAATATTGCTTTTACCCGCAAGGTCTGAGACCAGCACTCTTTGTTTATTTCCGACCAGTTCGGGTTTAATATGTTCGTACGCGACAGGATTCTTTGATATGGCGCTGACGTGAACACCCCCTTTATGGGCAAAGGCGCTTCGGCCCACAAAAGGTCTGACATTTAGAGGGAGGATATTTGCGACATCGCTCACATAATGGGAGAGATTGGTCAGTTGTCTGATAGATGATTCAGGCAGACATCTCGTGTTCATCTTAAGCTGGAGATTCCCGATGATAGAGATCAGATCGGCGTTTCCACACCTTTCGCCGTAGCCGTTGATGGTTCCCTGCACCATTCTTATGTTTGCACTAACGGCCGCGAGGGAGTTAGCCACAGCGAGACTGCAATCGTTGTGTGCATGAATGCCCAACCTGTGCGGAGGGATAAGCGATATAACCTCTTCGAGGATTGACGTCAATTCCTGTGGCAGTGTACCCCCGTTGGTGTCACAGAGGACAACCATATCGGCGCCGGCCTGGAAAGCGGTTTTTATTACGCTGGATGCATAGCGGGGATTATTTTTATATCCGTCGAAGAAATGTTCCGCATCATAGATAACCTCTTTTCCCTTTGATTTCAAATACTCAACAGAATCATGGACCATGGCGAGATTTTCCTCTGGGGATATTCCAAGAATTTCATTGACATGAAGGTCCCAGGCCTTGCCGAAGATGGCCACGGTATCTGTGTCTGCAGCAAGTATCGCCTTTAAATTAGGGCAGCTCTCAGGCCGGATGTTTGGCTTTCTGGTACTTCCAAACGCCGTCAGACGGGTGTGCCTGAATGTCATTTTTTTCGCCAGTTCAAAAAAGCGCATGTCTTTTGGATTGGAACCCGGCCATCCACCCTCAACATAGTGAAAGCCCATCTCATCTAAGCGTTGCGCAATCCGCAGCTTTTCTTCAGCGGAAAAATTGATCTGCTCCCCCTGGGTTCCATCCCTTAAGGTAGTGTCATAAATTAAAACGTCCCATGATTCCATAATCGACCTCTCTTTTCCAAAAAAAATCCGTTACCAGTTTGACCTGATAACGGATTTTGCTGTCCTGCAAATTTTTAAAACATTATACCACTATCAGGTCTCCTATGTCGTTGAGACTAATTATGCCCTTGATAATAATTATGGGCTGAACCATAGTGGTAATAACATTTCCCGTCATGATGAATTCTTTCTTCCCGCAATCAAGACACTAAATTTCTTCCTAACTGTTTTTATAAAGCTTTTTATTTGACTTGTCAACAAAAAATTTGTAACTGTTGTCAACAAATAGATTTGTCCGGTTTCGCCTTGACATAGTGCATCATAAGTGTTACACTTATCCCAAAAGGAGATAGAACGATGCCCACAAAAAATCCGAGAGTAAACATTGTTATTGAACCGCCACTGTATAGTGTTATGCATGACCTTGCAACCAGTGAGGGCATTTCCATGTCCACCATTGCCCGTGACCTTATCCGAGAGGCAATTGACTTGCGGGAAGATGTCTCCCTTGCAGCTTTTGCCGATACACGAATGAAGTCATTCGACAGAAAAGTGGCGCTTTCGAATGAAGATGTATGGAAATGATCCATGCCTTTTACATTACACTATCATCCCGCTGTTCGTGTTGAGGATTTGCCTCTTATCGATCGAAGGACAAAAGACAGAATCCGTAAAGCCATAGAAGAACGATTACAGACCGCACCTCATGACTATGGGGAACCTTTACGAAAGACACTGAAAGGCTATTGGAAGCTCCGCGTGGGTGATTACCGGGTCGTGTTCAAAGTGATCGAGTCCGAGGTATGGATTCTTGGCATTAGGCATCGGAAATCGGTCTATATGGATATTGGCAAGAGGACGTAAAGGCTTTTCTACTATGAAAGCTATTGTTTCAATAAAATATGTTGAGGTAATTGCAAAAGTCCTCTGTTTGTCATTCCGAACGAAGTGAGGAATCTAAGAGGTATCGATATCAATAGATTTCTTCCTTTGGTCGAAATGACAGTTGATGCTTTTTTTGACTTTTGCAATTACCTCTGTTTTAAGAAGATGCGGTGGTCGGTTTTATCGGCAAGCGCTTGCTTCCTGAAATATAGCCCCGATGGCCACTTCAAAATACCCCACCTGTGGCTGGGTCAAAATACCCCGGCGACAGGGTAGAGTTAGTATGCTAATCTTTAGGAGAAAGATCCATATTTTTTCCTTTTTCATCCCGGGTTTTTCGCTTGGTTTCGGACAGGCGTGAGGCCGCCTCCTTGAGGCGGTAGCTTTTGCCCTCGAACTTGAGGAGATGCCCTCGGTGAAGGAGGCGATCGAGGATAGCCGATGATGCTGCATTGTCTCTGAGGAGCTTCCCCCAGTCTTCGATGGGGCGATTTGACGTAAGGAGCGTACTTTTTCTTGAGGAATACCGATTCAGGATAATTTCCAGCAAATCGTCGGCTGCTTGCTCTGGGACTTTCTTTCGCAGGAACAAATCATCGATGACCAGGAGGTCGGTTTCGGAGAAGAGTTTGTTGAGCTTTTTCCTTCGCTTAAGTTGAGTGGCTTCGAAGAGGTCCTCGAAGAGGCTGTGAGCTTCCCGGTAAACGACTTTATAGCCTGAAAGGATGGCGGCGTTACGATGGAGGAAATATAGCAGAAAATATATAATTGTCAAGTAAAATCAAATACTTATTTTAAATTTTGCCATGTTTTTTAGTGAGGATTTCTCTATGGATAATTTTGGATTTCGAACTCTGCTTTCGGAATCTTTCAGGGTAGTTCCGTTAGAGATAAGTCGTCTCTAATTGTAATTTTGTGGTAGTTGTGCAAAGCTCTCATCGATGTTATTGGAGAGGTTGAGATAACATTTAAAACCATAAGTATTTAAGCTGATCGCTGACGGCTTTGTATAAGACTATGCCAGACAACGATACTAAAAAAACTACGAGAACCAGAGATATTTTTTTGGCGGAGACGATATTATCTATCCACCATGACGTCCAGAGCACCATTGATTACATAAGCGAGGTGGCCAGCCGCGAGTCCACCGAATTGGGAAAGAGCCCGGCAGTTATGGGAATTGAAAAGGTGAGGATCAGGCTCCCTGTTATCTTCGAGACAGAGCAGAAAGAGCATAAGGTAGAAGAGAAACCGGCTGTTTTTGACATCAAGACCATCGTAAGTAATCTGGTGCGGCGGAAGGGTTTTCTCATAGACAAGGGGGCGCCGGGTAAACGCGGCTTGTATACCAAGGTCAAGGTAATACACCCAAAAGCGGTGGAGACAGCAGAACCGGAGAAGAAGGACCACCTAAGCAGCAACTCGTGGGTGAGATAGAGATTATTTTTGCCCACTTGGACCGGGAAGAGTCCGAATAGGTGTTTCACGGCTCGACCTCACCTCTGACGAATCTTACGGAGGAACCCATGCATCTAACAACATCCTTCCGACGACTGGAAATCAGAAGAATATCCTGCGTCGCTGTTTTATTTCTCGCCCTGGTATTTTTTCTCCCATCTACAGCGCTGGCCGGTAAGTTACAAGGGACAGTCATCGGCCGGAAGGGAGACCTTAAAAAATACGTCAGGATCAGCTTAGTTGGCCGCGAATCCAAGACCACATTTACCGATAACAAGGGAATTTTTACCTTAGACGCACCCGATGGAAGATATGGACTGAGTATATCTGAGAAAGGCAACGAACAGACATTTGAAGTTGAAATACCCGGCAGGTTGAGATTTCAGGTTGATTGGTAGGCGAAGGCAAGGCTATGTCACAGGAACAAAGTAATAAGACAGACGACAAAAGAAAAGATGCCTGGGACAAGGCAGATATCGTTATAAAGGGAATTGGCATAGCCGTCATTTCCGGGGCCATTACCCTTTACGGCATCTGGGCAAACAACAGCCGGGAAAGAGAGGCCGAAATCAACCGGAAAGCCCAGCTTTTTGTACAGACTATGAGCAAACGGGAGGCCTCGGAGTCCGACCTGAGGGCCAAGATGTTTGAACAGCTCATGAATCATTATTTTGAAAAAAAAGACGAAGAGGCCCAACTCCTATTTTTAAAACTTATTGCCCTCAATTTTCAGGAATACCTGAATGTCAAGCCCCTCTTTGAACATCTGGACAGAAAACTGACCTCAAGCCTGCACAGGATGGAACTCCGGAGAGTAGCCAAGGATACGATCGGCCGCCAGATTGTGGAACTGGAAGGAAGCGGGGGCGAGGTATGGGAGGAGCCGGGTTGGCTTGAGAAAGGCAAAGTTACCCCTGCCGGTCCGCTGCAATTGGAATTATTAGGGGTAAGCGAAGACCGTATTCGCATAAGAACATTACCGGAAGATGAAGACGGATTCGAAGTGACATACTTTGATATGCCCTATGTGGATAATAGCACTATAAACGCCATGAGATATTCGGTGGTGTTAGCGGAGGCAAGGCCGAAAGAAAATAAGGCCAGGATAAAGATAATAATCTTCCCGGAAAATTACCTGAGCCCGAGAGACAGGCCGCGCATGGACTGCCTGATTACCGATCTTCTTAAAAACCAGGAGGCACCCGCACCTGTAAAAAAGTAATGGAGCCTGTTAAACAGTTCAAACGGTTTAAACGAATTAAGCTGCCGTATTAAATTCCGTCAAAATGTGGCTATATGTTTCTCAAAAGAGGCAGCCAGGGCCGCCTGGTAAAAAAACTGCAGGAAAGACTCAACCAACTGGATTATGAAGCCGGGGAGGTTGACGGCTTTTTCGGGCCGAAGACGGAAAGGGCGGTTTTAAGATTCCAGCAGGATAAAAAAATAGACGCCGATGGCATCGTGGGCAATCAGACCTGGCAGGCCCTCTTTGAAGAGACAATACCCGAGACAGCCACTTCTCTGGATACACCACCTTCTGAGGCATTATGCTTCGATATCTTCGGAGACTTCCGGCTGGCCGGTTGGGCTGAACAGAACCTGGTACGCTGCGACCTGTCAGACTGGAAAGATGCCATCAGCCACGTCTATTACAAGACCGCGACAGAGACCATAAAGATATTTGAACATGCAGACTGGTTCGGGTTCAGGGCCCACCGGCTTGTAGCGCCCAAACTGCGGTTGGCCTTCAAAAATCTGGCCGGGCGTGGCTTATCAAATGATCTCAAGACCTTTGACGGGTGTTTTAACCCCCGACTGAAACGGGGTGGTTCCACATGGTCCGTCCACTCCTGGGCCATAGCTATAGACGTAAATGCCGTCTGGAACGCCTTTGGGCAAAGAGACTTCGAAATGCCCGAAGAATTTGCCGCCTGCTTTGAGGACGTTGGCTTCATTTGGGGCGGGAGATGGTCAAAACCGGACGCCATGCACTTCCAGTACTGTCTGGACAGGTAGGGTGATTACGGCAGGTATAAAGAACGGCCAAGCGCAGGTGTAAAATGACGGGGGAAAGCGGAGCGCAGATTTTGAAAGGCCCAAAAATGAGTGCTCTCCAGGAGGTGAAAACATGACAGAATTTGTCGTTAATCCACACCGGTGTGATCCCTATAAGCAATTCAAATTCCGTATCAAGTGGGATGGAAAGTATATTGCCGGAGTCTCAAAGGTAAGCGCCCTTAAGCGGATAACCGAGGTCGTGACCCACCGCGAAGGCGGAAGTCCCAATACCGCCCATAAATCGCCGGCACAAACCGTATACGAGCCCATTATTCTCGGCAGAGGCCGGACACACGACCCGGAATTCGAGAAGTGGGCCAATAAAGTCTGGGACTACGGGGCAGGACCAGGGTCGGAAGTCTCTCTAAAGGACTTCCGAAAGGATATAATTATAGAGCTTTACAATGAGGTCGGACAACTCGTCATGGCCTTTATGGTATATCGTTGCTGGCCTTCCGAATACGTTGCCCTGAGTGAGCTCAATGCCAACGACAGCTCCGTGGCGTTTGAGTCCATAACTCTCCAGCATGAAGGCTGGGAACGTAATTACGAAGTTACCGAGCCTACAGAACCGTCATTCACCGAACCATGAAGGTGGTAAAAAAAACAATGAAACCGGTTCTGTAGAGGATAAGACCACGGCTCCGTCAGACCATAGCTACACGGGCGACGGCAACGGCAACTTCCAGCATGATTTTCCAACCGGCCGCCTGCTGGGGCCGTGTGTGGAGGCCGCCTTTGCCGAGGTTCTGAACGTGGATGCCAAGGCCACCAATGGCTGGCGGCGGCTTGACGAATATGATGCGGACGCGGTCCGCGCCTTCGCCCTGGCCCCGGGGTCAGGCGATGAGATATAATAAAAAGAGGTTAAGGATTCAGGCCCAGCTCATGTTCCAGCCTTCGAAGCAGACCCAGAGCCGGTTTATGCCCTTATGGGAGGTTATGGTGGACAGAGTCACTCTCTATATCACCCAGGAGGGCAAGGTATTTGAAAAGCTGGCTCCGCTTCCGCTGGGAGATTAAGAATCTACGATTATGGGGTTGCCGGAAACGCTTGAAGATATTGTTATGCAATGCCGCGAGATCGGCAACCCCTGCCATATTTCTAATGGCTTGGAGATAGTGAATAAAAATGTCCGCTAAACCTAAAAGCCTTTCCGAAATAAGGTTTAAACCGGCGGGCCGGGTCTTTTCTTCTCCTTCAGACTGGCGGGACCAGTTCGTCTATTTTCTCCTGGTGGACCGATTTAACAGCGGGAAAAGTGATATCCCTCCATTCGTGCCTGGCTCAACTCCCACCGGCAGAAATGATGAAGAAGGCGAAAAATGGCAGGGGGGAACACTGAAAGGTATCGCTGAGAGACTCGACTATATAAGAGGCCTGGGCTGTACGGCCATATGGTTAAGTCCAATATTTAAGAACCGGAGGGAGCTTAACACCTACCACGGCTATGGCATCCAGGATTTTCTCGATATTGACCCGCGCCTGGGGACGCTTAAAGACTTGCAGGCCCTGGTAAAAAAAGCCCACAGGATGGGGATGTATGTGATCCTCGATATAGTCCTGAACCATACTGGCGACAACTGGGCCTATCCGGGAGACTATCGCTACGATTACTATGGAGGGCAAAGGTTTCCCTTTGGTTTCTGGCGGGAAGTTACCCCTGGTTCAGTGATCGAGTGGCCGGATGATGCGGTCTGGCCGGTAGAATTCCAGAATCCCGGGTGGTACAGGCGAAAGGGCGAGATACGAAGCTGGGACACATTCCCGGAGGCGAGGGACGGCGACTTTTGTACCCTAAAAGAGCTCGACACCTCAAATCGTAGTCTCTTGCGGGCACTCATTGATGTGCACAAGTACTGGATTGCCGTTACCGATGTGGATGGCTACCGTCTGGATGCGGTCAAGCACCTGGAAGAGTCCAGCACAGCCATATTCTGCGCGGCTATAAGGGAATATGCCCAGAGCATCGGCAAAAAGGATTTTTTGTTGTTCGGAGAGATCATCGGCGACGACCGTTTTATCGACCAGTATATCGGCAGAAATGCCCGCATCCCGGGCACCAACGAACGTTTTCCTTCCCTGGACGCCGCCCTTGACTTCCCCTTGTGGGGGATACTGGAAGGGGTGATAAAAGGATTTACAAATCCGGCTGAACTCAGAAAGAGATATGAAGGATTTCGGGAATTATATAGCGACCACGGCCGGGCCGGCGAATATTTTGGAAGACAAAGGGGTCAGCCCTTGATATAGGACAAATTAGCTGGTAATATCCTTTTTCAAGAATAGAAAGGGGATAAACTTATGGCTCGGCCATTAAGGATTGAA